>JAZADA010000291.1:0-2970 GCA_036124135.1 Planctomycetota bacterium
TGGAGGACATCGGCCCCAATTTCCTTGACCTGTTCATTAAGAACGGCTGCCAACTGCAAGACAAGCTCTTCCAGGTTTCCAAAATGGTCGTCGGCGACCATCTTGGCCAGCATGTAGGGACTGGTAACCGTAAACTTTTTAGGGAGCGGTGTCAGGGGTGCATAAAGCTCGTAATCGCCGCGCAGATTGAGCGTACCGGCTGCCAACGGTGCCACCACGACTCCAGGCGGCTGCGCCCGAAATTCGTTCCCGGGTTGCGACCGCCACTGGGCCAACTGGCGGGTATCGAGCGTCCCGGAAACTCCTTCCATGCGGGAGACAAAATAGTCGATCATGCCATTTGTTTCGCCATGATTGATATCCCACCGATAAAGTTCACCATCAGCCACCACGTCAATTCCGGCAAGCTCCTGGGTCTTGACCACGGCCAGCATGGCGTCACGGAGGCTTTCTTGTGTACTAAAGACTCGAAGCCATGTCGGAACCGGATAACTGCCCACAACGGTTGTCTTGATCATCGTAACTCTTTCCTCTGATCTGCCCTGCCCTGCCCTTATCAGGCCAGTCCAAGGCTACTGAATTCCCATTCATTCGCGGGGGTATAATCTTCCCAGGAGGGAAGTACTGAAAACCCAAAACCATCACACTGCAACGAACCGATCTCCAGCTTACCATCCTGAACAGCCGGTGCGACCCTGCCCTCGCACCGCGTGTAGAGATCCGGATGAGTTTCCAGGGCCGCCTGCTGCTGTTTCGTCGACAGGTAACTCAATCCTGGGTGAAAGTGGTGTCCGTTACGCTCAACGTGTTCAAGGCCCAGGGTTGCCACCAGGCAGAGATCGGACTGCACCGGGATCACTCCCACCGCGCAGAGGTCCTCCCCGGTCATCACGTAGTGGCCGGCCCCTTTTTCCTGGTTTCCCTTCCAGACGAGGCCCGCGTTGAGCAGGGATTTAATGGGCCCCTTGCAATTCTTAATGCTCACCCCACGGTAGCCGCCGGCCATTGCAGAAACGTAGGAATCGAGTCGCCCATCTGATTCGTCAATCACGACGGGCTTTACCTTGCCCAGTTCTCTCACGGCCTCCGTTTTGGCCGGATCCAGTGCAATCTTCCGATCCAATGGTTGCTCGACAACGAGAATGTTATTCCAGAAGGCAGCCAGGTCGGGTTGTGATCGTATCGATTCAATGAACGCTTCCAGTTCCCCGGGCTCCTTGTACTGTTCATTCCCGTCGAGCGTCACACCGTAGTCACTACCCCGGTAGCGCTCCACGATCCCGGCAATGGCTCGGATCCGATCGAGATCACTATCCGGATCATTCGCCACCTTTACTTTCAGGTAACAAATACCATTGTCTCGCACGTATTCTTCCAGCGCCTGTGGAAAGCCGTCGTCAAGCCGTTCCTCGGTCGGGATATCTGCCGCCGTCAGTGGATCGGACAGGCCGATCGTATGACGCGCGAAGATGGACTGTGCCGGCCTGTCTGGCAACCAGTCGTGGACCCTGCATCCCTCCAGCATCTCGTGTATTTCGGCAGGCACGATGCCGTAGAGTCCAGCACGGACGGCCGCGTCGAAACCCATCGAGGCATGACGTGCGATCGCATCCATCAGTGCCCGTTCGCCAAAGCTAATCCCGAAGGCCGCGAGCAGCGGAGGCAATCCGCGCGACTCCGCCCACGCATGCACGTGATCATAAACCGGTTTCCAGCCTTCAAAGAGTGTCACCGGTTCCTGCATCGATCTTGCAAATTCAGCCGTGGCCTCATCGATTACCGCCAGCATATCGTCGATTTGCGATTCAAACGACTTACCGGGTGATTTGTCAAACCACCCTGGAGGCAGGCAATCTCCGCTAAAGCCCACCTGTCGCTGCCCATCAATTTCAATCACGATTTCCATGATCGCCTGAGGACATCGGGTCAGGACGGTATTAGCGTAACGAAATGGAATTCGAACCGTTGAATTTCTGAGGCCGAAGCGGCTTTCCTTGAATGCTACCCGTATCACCACAAAATCTCCTGGCTCCCACTTATCTAGAGCTGGCCACCGACCAGTTTATCGACTTCCTCGGTCAATCTGGCCAGGATTTCATCGTAGGGATAGGCGCCCAGAGTCTCCTCACCCTTTTTAAGGTTGACATACTGGGGGCCACACCAGAGCCCGAGGTCTGCATCGTCCGTTTCCCCGGGGCCATTGACGCGGCAGCCCATCACGGCAATGGTAAGATCCTTTTCGGCTGCATAAGCCGTAATTCGCTTCACATCCTGGGCCAGTTCGACAAAGGCTTCGTTTTCCACTCGCGAACAACTTGGGCAGGAAATGATATTCATCCCGCTCTCGTTAAAATTAACAACGGAACGTACTCGGCCCGCGGCGATATCAGCCAGGATGCTCCTGCCCGCCTCGATCTCCTCGTTCTTTCGAGCATTCGGAACGGTCAATGAAACGCGGATCGTATCACCGATTCCATAGCCGATAAGTTGCTCGAATGCCACACGTGTCTTGATCACGCCATCCGGTGGAAGGCCAGCCTCCGTCACGCCCAGGTGCAGAGGAATCTCAGGGCGACTCTCTGCGAAGCGTCGGTTCAGCTCGATCACCTTCGCCGGGCTGGAATCTTTCAGCGACACACAGTAGCGTGTGAAACCGAGATGATCCAGCAACTCGCAATGTTCGAGTGCACTGGCCAGCATCGGTCCCACCGAGTCGTCCGGTGCAAACTTGTCCACTTTATCCGGATCCACGCTTCCGCAGTTCACTCCAACGCGCATTGCACAGTCATGGGAGGCCGCAATATCAGCAAGGTATTTCACCTTGTCTTGCCACGGTTTCGACTTCTCGTGGTGATAAAGGTGGCCAGGGTTGTAGCGAATCTTGTCGACAGCCGGAGCCACGATCTCAGCCATCCGATAATTTTCCTGAAGGTCAACCGCCAGGTTCGCCTCGGTGGCGGCCTTGATCGA
>JAZADA010000292.1:0-6752 GCA_036124135.1 Planctomycetota bacterium
AAGCGGTCGATGGGCAGGGTTTGCCGGAGGGCCAGCTTGCCACCGCCGATGGAAATGATTTTCATTTTTTCAGGGTTTGTTTTTCGTTTCATGATGATCTGGTTGTGCCTGGCGAGAGAATCGGTTCATGCAGCGCATTACGGAGTTGCCCAGTGTAGCACAACCGTAAAATTTCACGAGGCAACGGGATCGGTCTGGCGTGGTCTTGGTTGTAACTTGACGGTGATGTTCTACAATCACGAATCGATCCTGGAAGCAATTGATTCTTGCCAAGAAAGTGTGGGGCACCCATGAATGCAGAGAAGCGGTCGCTGAATGTTGCCATCGTTGGCGGTGGTATGTTTTTTGACGAGATCATTGGGCAGAGCTTCAAGGATTTCATGCGAGGTGGTTTGTCGGGAGCCCTGACCAGTATTGGTATGAGCCACTGGGCACCCTCCCTGGCAGACGTGGAAATCCGGGTTTCAGCCGTGGGAACACGCAGCGAGAAGAGTGGTACGGCGGGTCGCATCGTTGACTGGTTTGCCGAGGAGTTTCCTGACGTCAAGATCGATGCCTGTTACGGGGATGCGGTCTGGAAGGACATCCTGGCCACGCACCAGCCGGATGTGTTGTTCGTGGCCACGCCCGATCACGTCCATGCCCAGCCGATCCTTGATGCCCTGGCAGCTGGTTGTGACGTGATTACGGAGAAACCGCTTTGCCTGACCATGGCCGAGGCGGACCAGATTATCAACGTGGCCCGGGAGAACGGTCGGATCGTGGCGGTCGACATGCACAAGCGTTACGATCCCTTCGTGCGTGAGATGATGTCCAATGCCCACGCCAACTATGGAGCTATTAACCGTGTCCGCACGGTGCTGGAAGAACCCCTGGAAGTCAGCACGGAGATTTTTGCCTGGGCCGAACAAAGCAATCCCTTTGCCTACGTGGGCTGTCACTGGCTGGACGTGGTGCATCACTACCTGCAGGTCAAGCCGCGGACGGTCTTTGCAACAGGTCAGAAGAACCTGTTGTTGAACTGGGATCAGCATCATGCCGAGATTGCGCGGCGTCGTGGAGTCGACCCCTCCTCGTTCAAACGGCAGGGTGCGATTGAGACCTGGGATAGTATTGACGTGGCAGTGACCTACGAGGACGGGATGCGAGGTGACTACAACAATAACTGGATTAACCCGGCTGAGTTCGAAGGGGCCGTGAACCAGGAAATCGAACTGTACGGGATCTATGGCCGCGGTATCGTGGATCAACAGGATCGTGGTTTTCGCGAGGCGATCATCGGGGATGGATCCCGCACCCGCAATCCATCGTTTGGCGGCCGCATTCATCACATCGGCGGAGAGCTGGAAATATTCGGCTACGGCAAGGCATCGATCGCGGCTGGTATGCTGGCCATCATGCGCCGCCGCCTGCTGGGTGAATCGCTGGAAGAACTCGATGAGACCTATCCCACGGCGGCCAGCCAGCGGGACGTGGTGCAGGTGATCGAGGCCGCTTCCGAGGTTGCCGAGCGTAATTACCAGCATTTCCAGGCGGGACGTGGCACGCCTGTCACTGCCCTGCTGACGGATACGGAAATCCAGATCGTGGATCCGACCGGTTCGTAGCCCGGGAAGAACGACCGGTTATTCCTCAGGTGGTGCGGGTAGCTGGCGGGCCAGTTGCTGAATGGTTTCTTCCATGCGGTCCAGGCGACGGTTCATCTCGTCCTGGTAACGTTGCAGCTCCTCCGACTCTTCACCGACGTAGAGGGAAGTCAGCGTTGCCGTGAAAACGCCCACCAGGATCATGCCGGTGATCACCAGCATCACGGTGAGCAGACGACCGGGTGCGGTGACGGGGTTATGGATATCACCGAATCCACCCGTGACCAGGGTGGTAAAACTCCACCAGATTCCACCACCCACGCTGGTTACGTCATTGCCGGTTTCGGCCATGTTTCGTTCCAGTTGGAAGACCAGTAATCCGCCCAGCAGCATGAAGATCAGTCCCCACTTGAGGGACCGTTTCATCAGTTTCACATCCATCGTGTCCTGCAGCTTGTCCATACCTCGCCAGAGTAAGAGGAAGACTCGCATGGCCCGGATGATACGCGTGAATCGCAGCAGGCGAGCGAATCGTGCAACACGTGCGACGCGGCCGAAACGAGCCAGTTGGGCCTCGCCCGGGAGTGGAATCGAGGTAAAGAAATCAATCCAGTGATTCTTCCAGAACCAGCGTTTACAGCGAGCACAACTACGCCGCATGAAAAATTCAACCTGGAACACCAGGCAGCAGACAACGTCGATCCAGAAAATGTTGTTGCTGCTGAGCCAGCCAGGACGTGCCTGTTCGTCCGGTTGGATATACTCGTAGGCCAGTAACCCCAGTACCAGGACGATCAGGATCAGCACGAAACCTTCCATGATCGCCACGCGTCGAGGAGAGCCCACCAGGCGGGCCATACCGGCGCTCATGTACTGGTGTTCCAGCGTATTCCGGACACGTTGTTGTTTCGTGGTCAGGTCCTCGATCTCACCGCGCAGGTGCTGCATCTTCTTCTTTAGCATGTCAAAGACGTTCGGATCACCGTCCTCTAACCCGCGTTCCACCTGGTCCTTGAGCTGGACCGCCTGCGATTGTAGCTGGTCCAGGTCGGCATCAATGCGATCAGCCATCTTTTGCAGTGCAGCAGTACCCGTTTGACTAAATCCGTATCGCCCCAGTTGGCGCAAGGTTTGATGCAGGTTGGGTTCGTCCTTCGGTGTGGATTCTGGATTCGCCATGGGATTGGATGGACCGTGCGAGTAACTGGATACGTATTCCCGGCAGCGTCGTCCCGCTGCCGTTGCCTGTTATGGTCGTTATGCGACGCTTCTGCAAGTGTTTTTGCGAGATGCCGCAGCGGGGCGCATCTCGCCAGTCGCTCGCGGAGATGATAGGCTGGAGCGACAGGCCCATTGTTTTCCAGGAAAGATCACACCATGCAGATGCTTTTACGTCGAGTCCTGGCCAGCTTGCTGCTGGCTTGTTTGTCCTGTCCGTTGCTGGCAGCGGAATTGAAGGTAATGACGTTCAATATTCGCTATGACAATCCGCGTGACGGCCAGGATAACTGGCGGTTTCGAATTGACCAGGTGGTGGGCATGTTTGCCCATCATGATGTCGCCGTGGCCGGTCTCCAGGAAGTGTTGAAGCGGCAACTTGATGTGCTCAACAAACGGTTGCCCAAGTACCAGTTCGTCGGGGTAGGGCGCCAGGATGGCAAGCAAAAGGGAGAATACGGTCCTATCTTTTATCGTAAGGATCTACTGACGCTGGAGAAGAGCGACACGATCTGGTTGTCGAAGACCCCGGGTAAACCGGGCAGCAAGAGCTGGGATTCTTCCCTGCCACGGATCGCCACGCTCGCCTGGTTGAAAGCGAAGCAGGGCGGGCAGCGCTGGTTGATCGTGAATACGCACTTTGATCATCGCGGTGCGGTGGCCCGGCGTGAAAGTGCCACGCTGATTGCCCGACATGTCAAGAAAGTGACTGCCCAGGACCCGTTACCCGTGGTCGTGATGGGGGACTTGAATTGCCTGCCCGACTCGGAACCGTACAAGAACCTGCAGCAAGGTGAATTGAAAGATGCGCTCCTGCACTCCAGGATGAAACACCAGGGGCCCATGTCCAGCTGGAACGGCTTTGGAAAATCGGTGGTCCCGGGGCGTCGTATTGACTTCATCTTCGTGGGACCGCGCGTGACCGTGTTGGAACACAAGATTGATGCCCGGCAATTCAAGGGACGTTTCCCTTCTGATCACTGTCCGGTGATCACCAGGATTGCCCAACCCTGACCTGGCTAGTAGCCGGTTTTCGAAATAACAAGACGAGAGAGATGATTCATGATGTTTGACCCTGTAAGTGTGACCTGGTATCGACGTGTTTCCCTGGTCTTGGCCATGGCCTACCTGGTGCTGGTGACGGGAACCCTGGGTGCTGCCGAGAAGCCGAACATCCTGTTCGTTTTGGTCGATGATCAGTCGCCCTTTGATCTGAAAATCTACAACGAGAAATCATCCCTGCAGACTCCCAACATCGATCGCCTTGCTCGAGAAGGAATGGTCTTTGATACGGCGCATCACATGGGAGCCTGGGTGGGAGGTGTGTGTACTCCCTCGCGCCACATGATCATGAGTGGCCGAACGGTTTGGCACATTCCCGATCGTGGGATGCGGCGACTCAATCCCAATGGTGCCGATCCCTCGCGTGTGCCCCCGAACCTGGCCAACCACACGATGGCTGCGGTCTTCAATCGTGCGGGCTATGACACGATGCGGACCTGCAAGAAAGGGAATAGCTACGATGCAGCGAACGCTCAGTTCACGGTGGTGCGGGATGCCACGAAGCGTGGTGGCACGGACGAGACGGGCAGCGCCTGGCACGCGGAACAGGTCCTTGAATACCTGGGTGATCGCCAGCAGCGTAAGGATACCGATCCGTTCCTGATCTATTTTGGATTTTCCCATCCCCATGACACGCGTGATGGAAAACCGGAACTACTGGCCAAGTACGGTGCCGTCAATCACAAGAACAGGAACGTGCTGCCGGCAGCGCACCCGAAGCAGCCCGCATTGCCGGTGAATTACCTGCCCGCGCATCCGTTCCATCATGGTCACCCGGATTTGCGAGATGAGGTCAAGGTCAGCGGCGTCTGGGAGAAACGGGATGAACGCACGATACGTAACGAGCTGGGACGCGAATTTGCCTGTAGCGAGAATATCGATATCCAGCTGGGGCGTGTACTCGAGAAGTTAGAAGCCATGGGAGAACTCGATAACACCTATATTATCTATACGGCCGACCATGGCATGGCCATCGGGCGACATGGTTTGCAAGGGAAACAAAACCTCTATGAGCATACCTGGCGTGTGCCTTTCATCGTCAAGGGACCCGGGATCAAGGCAGGCTCACGCGCCCCGGGAAACATTTACCTGCTGGATGTCCTGTCCACGCTCTGTGACCTGGCAGGCATTCCAGCACCTAAGACCAGTGAAGGGACAAGCTTTAAACCTGTTCTGGAAGGTAAACAGCAAACGATCCGGGATACTTTTTTTGGGGTCTATTGTGGAGGAACGAAACCGGGCATGCGGTGCGTGAAAAAAGGCGACTGGAAACTGATCAAGTATGACGTGCTGGACGGCAAGGTCCGAGAGACCCAGTTGTTTAACCTTGCTCAGAATCCGCATGAGTTCATCCAGCAGCATCAGGCCAGCCAGGTACGGGCGCTGACCGGTAGTCAGCCGAGCAAGGACCAGGTCAATTTGGCAACCGATCCGCGTTACGCGAAGAAGCTGGCGGAGATGGAAGGACTGTTGCTTGCTGAGATGCGTCGACTGCATGACCCCTATCGACTTTGGGATCAGCCTGACGATGGCTTGCCGGAGCCCAAGCTCATTGTGCCCAAACCACGGCCGAAAAAGAACAAGAAGAAGTCGTAAGTTGTTTGCTGGCATCGTGCAGTGAGCACGATGCCGGTTTTAGGGATTGCCTTCCCCTGCAGATGCCGATAATAAACGTGGTGGTTGCTTTCGGGAAATGCTAGAATGGAATGCCATGAGCGGTAAGAAACAACAAATCAGTCGTCGCAGTGTCCTGCAATTGGGTGGTGGTGTTCTTGGAGGCATGGGGCTTTCCCGCCTGCTCGAGGCCCAGGCCCTCTCCGCCCAAGCCGGTCCGCTTCCAGATACCTCCGTGATCTTTGTCTGGCTTCCCGGTGGCCCGCCCCACATGGAAACCTACGACCTCAAGCCGGACGCTCCAGAAGATTACCGTGGCCAGTTTAATCCGATCCGGACCAAGGTGCCCGGGATGGATATTGGCGAACTGTTACCACGACATGCGAAGATCGCCGACAAGTTTACACTCATTCGTTCCTGTGCCCACAAGTTTGCCGATCATGGTGGTGGTCACAAACGATTCCTGACCGGGCGCGCTCCGCTGGAACCAACCGGGTTTGTCAACGATACGCCCATGGTGGGATCGATGGCAGCCAAGGTGCTGGAAGACAAGGTAAATCCCAGCGGGCTCTGTAACTACATCGCGCTTGGCAACGGTCGGGTGAATCCGATTGACGTCTTCAGTTTTGGCTCCGCCTACCTTGGTGCGGAGACGC
This sequence comes from Planctomycetota bacterium, assembly GCA_036124135.1. GTDB lineage: Bacteria > Planctomycetota > Planctomycetia > Pirellulales > Pirellulaceae > JAZADA01. The sequence goes on from JAZADA010000292.1 coordinate 6,137, forward strand.
ATCCCTTCCGGGTTTCTGCGGATCCCAATGCCGAGAATTTCAAGGTCCAGAACCTGGCCCTCGCCAGTGGCCTGTTCGAGGAACGGCTCGATGACCGGGTGAGCCTGTTGAGCGGACTGGACAAGCTACGGAAGGACGTCGATGCGAGTCGCGTGATGGACTCGATCGATTCGTTCAACGAACTGGCTTTGTCGATGATCACCTCCAGCAAAGCACGCGAGGCTTTTGACCTGTCACATGAATCCGACAAGTTACGAGATCGCTACGGTCGCCATGAATGGGGGCAGCGTGCCATCCTGGCCAGGCGACTGGTCGAGGCGGGGGTACCCTGGGTCACCGTCGTCATGGAAAACCCGTATGTCTCCGGAATCAAGATGCCTAAATGGGGTGTTTATAACTGGGACAGCCATGCTGTGAATTGTCACCTGTTCAAGGATGCGGAAGTTCGTTTTCCGATTTACGACCAGGTGATCACGGCACTGATCGAAGACATCTACGACCGTGGCCTGGATCGCCGTGTGTTGTTGGTCGTGACAGGGGAATTTGGACGAACGCCTCGAATCACGGTGAGACCGGGGACAAAAAGTAAAATCGATCAGCCAGGCCGAGATCATTG
>JAZADA010000293.1:0-12296 GCA_036124135.1 Planctomycetota bacterium
ACGCGATCCACACCCCAGAATGCGCCGGCAATCAAGAGTGCCAGGCAGAAGCCAAACAGCAGGCGGCACTTCCGTTCCAGACTGGTTTCACCCAGCACGCGTTTCAGGGAACGATAGGACATGATTCATCAACCCCATCACTGGGAATGCCACAGGACGTCAACGTCATTATCTTAGGGTCCGCTCATCCCGCAAGCCAGTGCAAACCGAAACTTCTGGTGACAACTCACAATAATGACCAGGGATCGACGTCAATTGCCCATTGTACACCTTCTACCGAGGGTAAATCATGGGTTGCCTGCCGAAAGACGCTGCGCAAACGCCCTGGATCCAGGTCAATCAACAACAGGTGCAGCCGGAATTTTCCTCGCAACTTGGCAATCGGTGCCGGTGCCGGCCCCAGTAATCGCAGGCCTTCCGCATCCGCTGGAAAAGCTGCCTGGAGGCGATCGGCCATTTCCTGGCAAAAGGCAGTCGTCACCCCTTCCTGGGATCCCCGGACGATCACTCGAATCATGCTGGCGGCCGGCGGATATCCAAATTGTTTCCGAACCGGTAACTCCTGGGAAACAAATCGCAGGTAATCATGGTGAACCGCGGCAGCAATGGCGGGATGTTCCGGGCTAAAAGTCTGCACCAGGACCCGTCCACCTCGCTCGCTGCGTCCTGTCCTCCCCGCCACCTGGGTCACGAGCTGGAACGTTCGTTCAGCCGCTCGAAAATCAGGAAAATGCAATGCGGTATCCGCGTTGATAACACCGACCAGTGTCACGTTGGGGAAATCCAGCCCTTTGGCAATCATCTGGGTACCTACCAGGATCTGGATCTCACCTGCGCGGAACCGGGCCAGGGCCTCTTCGTGGCTACCCACCTTTCGCATCGTATCGGAATCCATTCGCAGGCAGGCTGCCTGTGGGAAACGCGCTCGCACTTCAGCTTCCAGCTTCTGTGTCCCCAGGCCTCCATAACGAATCCCGTCAAAACCACATTCCGAGCAACGATCCGGGGCGGCGACCATGTATTCACAATAATGGCAAATGGCTTGCTCGACCTGCGACGAGGTTGCCGCTTTTCGATGATGGGTCAGGGCAATATCACAATGAGGGCAACGAACGACTTCGCCGCAACTGGGACACTGGATACTGGTCGAATAACCTCGTCGATTGAGCAACAGGATGACCTGCCCTTGCTCCTCGATCGTTTGCTGCATTGCTCGATAGAGGGGTCGGCTAATCGCCCCGCGGCGCTTGGAACCTTCATGCCTCAAGTCCACCACTTTCACCTCTGGCAATGGCCGGTGGGCAATCCGATGTGTCAACGTAGTCAGTTGAAAGTCATCTTCCTGGGCCCGCAGCCAACTTTCCAGTGAGGGAGTCGCTGACCCCAGGACCAACGGCACCCCTTCGCGTCGCGCCCGTTCCAGTGCCACGTCACGAGCATGGTAGCGAGGAACCGAATCCTGCTTGAACGATGTATCATGTTCTTCATCGATGACGATCAGTCCCAGGTTGGGCGTCGGCGCAAACACCGCGCTGCGCGCTCCCACCACGACCTGGATTTCCCCGCGAGCAATGCGTTGCCAGTGCTGGTGACGTTCAATATCGCTTAAATGGCTGTGCAGAACGGCCACCTGGTCAAAACGAGAGCGAAAACGTTGCCGGGTTTGTGGTGTTAAACTGATTTCCGGAACCAGCACGATCGCCTGCTGCCCAAAACCAATAATGTGTTCAATCGCCTGGATATAAACTTCCGTCTTACCGCTGCCAGTGACACCATGCAGCAACAGGGTTTCATGTTCGCGTCGATCCAGGCTCTGCACGATTTTATCCAGCGCCTGCTGCTGCTCCGTGTTGAGGTTGAGTGATTCTTCTCGTGGTACCGGTGCTTCCACGAGGGCGGCAACCGGACGCCGGGTAATCTCGGTACGAAGCAGGCCTTTCTTGATACAGGCCCGTATGGGCGCCTTGGTACATCCCACCGCCTCCGCCAGTTGGTCGGGGGTCAACGGTTCTGGCGATGCACCCAACACCTCCAATGCTCGCGCTTGCTTGGGGGGTAAACGCAACTCGCTTAACGGAGTTGAACCCAACTCCGTTAAATGCAGCAACTGCGTTCGCCGCATACCAGCACCGGTCCGTACTCCGGCGGGCACCACGGCTTCCAGCACCTGGCCCCACTGGCAAAGGTAATAGTCTGCCATCCAACGTGTCAGGCTTAACATGGGATCCGAAACCAATACCTGCTGGTCGACAACCTCCTGGACATCCTTCAACGTCCGCGTGGCGGATTCACCGATCGCCGGTCCCACGGCCACGCAATACCCGGTCACCTGGCGATTGCCACGTCCCAGTGGAACACGCACCCGTTTACCCACAGTCACTTCAGCCAGCAACGGATCCGGCACGCGGTAGTCAAACGGCCCACCAGGAGCTTCTGCGAAAACAACCGTAGCGACCGTGCGATCCTCGGCCTCGTCCACTTCCCACGGAGCGGGCTGGGTCGCAAACAGCGGCTGCTGCCGTTTCTCCATGACGGTCTCCACTCCTGCCTAACGATCCACTTAAAATCCGCACTGGCGGTAACCAGCGAACTCCCCCCCTTGGTCACTGGCCCGCGGGAACGTTACGATAACAGTCAGTAGGTTCCTGTGGCAAGCGTTCCCAATCACGACAGGTAATGCCCCCCCGGAACCGAAGTGCCTGTTCGCACCCGATCCACAAGATCCAGGCCTGGGCAGTACCCCGGCGAACAGGAAATGATCACTTCCACTGCCAGGGATGATTGCATCATGCGTCTCGGTATTTTCGGCGGAACTTTCGACCCCATTCACTACGGGCATTTACTGCTTGCCGAGTGCTGCCTGGAATCCCATGCCCTGGACGAGGTTTGGTTCATGCTGGCTGCCACGCCACCACACAAGCAGGAACAGCCCATCTCACCTGGCGATATCCGGCTCGAGATGCTCAACCTGGCGCTGGCCGGACATCCGACCTTCCAGGCCTCTACGCTGGAACTGGATCGCGGTGGGCTCAGCTATACCGTCGATACGCTCGCCCAGATCCTCGAGGAAGATTCCCAGCGAGAGCTGTTCCTGCTCCTCGGCGCCGATTCGTGGCAGGATCTACCCAACTGGCATCAACCGCAACAGGTCTGCGAACTGGCCACCCCGATCGTGGTTAATCGTGGCGGAGAACCTGCACCGGATTTCTCGCTAGCTGACCACTTTCTCTCACCAAGGCTGTTGGAACAAATTCGCCAACTGCATGTGCAGATGCCAGCCATGGACCTGACCAGTTCCGGTTTAAGGGCACGGATCCAGGCTGGACAAAGCCTGCGATATCGTACTCCCGCTGCCGTGCAACAGTACATCCAGCAGCACCAACTTTACCAATTACCTGGACCGGAATAATCCGGAGCAGGCCCCCTCAACCAGCCAACGGGGTAAAGCAAGAAATCCGGCTAGGTAATTCAGGCAGCCTTCGGGTAATTCCACAATTGGGCTAACGGTGCTGGTAAACGAATTTCTGCCAATCGTGGCTCATCTATTCCCGCACGAAGCTGTGCTAATTGCTCCCGCGGATTCAGGGACAGGTCCAGAAAAATCCACTTCTGTCCCCCAAATTCACATGCCCCGCCCCCGGTACCCCCAAACCAATCCTCGCGGACCTGGTAGCCCGCTTGGCTGGCGACCTGTACTGCCAGTGCCAACAATTCAACCGTATGCATCCTAGCTTATCCAATCCGTCAGATCCGTGGTCCATCCTGCTTTCCGGAGCGGAATTATAGCGGCTTCGTCTAAGGTTGCCCAGTTCGTTTCGACGATACTGAAATCATACCTAAGTTACTATTTATCAACATGTTAAGTCGCACCCGTCAGGTAAAACAGTGGAACCAGACCGGACCCGGTAAACGAGTTAAACTTCTCCCTTTACAGAAGTTGTTGCGGCCCGGGCGACTCATCCCATAAACCGGCACTTATTATGACCTCACAGCACCCCCTGCCTCCCCAGCAACCCGCTTCAACACTTCCCCAGCCGTCGGTGGAAGAATTGCAACAACATGTGACCATGTTGCAGCAACAATTGATCGAAGCACAAAAACTCACCGCCCTTGGCGAACTGGTCGGCACCACGACCCATGAATTCAATAACGTACTGATGACAGTGCTTAACTACGCCAAGATGGGAATGAGGCACCGTGACCAGGAAACTCGCGACAAGGCCCTGGAGAAAATCCTGGCTGCAGCAGAGCGTGCCGCTCGCATTACCAATAGTGTCCTGGGGATGGCTCGCAATCGTTCCAACGCCATGGAGCCCACCAATCTTCAGCAACTGATCGATGATTCGCTGGTCCTGCTAGAGCGGGAACTGAGCAAGTATCGCATCTCGCTGGAAAAGGATTTTCCAGCGGTCCCACTGGTTCGGGCCAACGGCAATCAAATCCAGCAAGTCCTGCTGAACCTGCTGATCAACGCACGCCAGGCCATGCCCGATGGTGGCACCATCACCCTGCGTCTGCAGCATCACTCCCAGGAAAACATGGTGGCGATCATTATCCGCGACGCCGGAACCGGTATCGCGCAGGACAAGCTCCAGAAGATATTTGATCCCTTTTTCAGTACCAAGGCAGGGCCGGATGCCAGTGGCAAGGGGGGCACCGGGCTCGGACTCTCCTCGTGTCGCAATATTATCGACGGGCACCGGGGACGCATCCGAGTAGCCAGCACCGTGGGACAGGGTACCCAGTTCACCATCCTGTTGCCGGTAGCAAGCATTGAGAAAAAACCGCTACCCGCTGCTGGTATCACGTCACCAGCAACCAACACCTTCCCCGCTCCTGGTAACCGCGCTTCGGCCTGATGCCAAGAGAAACCTGGCTGGGTCCTGCTACGGCCGATTGACATCGGTTAAGCGATCTCGCAACTGCCCCAGCAATTCCTGTTCTAATGCCGTATCGCGACCGATCGGGGTCCAACCAAGCGTCACCGGACCGCGTTGATTGCGCTGTGCACCGTCCACCAGCGATCCATCATGCCGCCGCGTGGCACCACCGACGGTGGCAAATTCCGGACGGTCCAGGACTTCCAACTCCTTCACGACCACGATTTCGACCGAATAACCGGTCGGCTGTGGAATGACCCGGATCGTCGCCTGACGCCGAATGGACTGCACGGTACTGAGCAGCCGTTCATAACCAGCCGTGGAGTCTGAACGCCAGGGTTCCAGCAAGGTAGATCCTGTCTGGGGCCTGGTCGTAATACGGCCCTCGGTCAAGGTATCCCCTACCACCTGGTTACGTTCTTCGCGCTGAATGATGAAATAATCGTCAATCGTATCGACAAGTTGATTCCAAAGAAAATCACGATCGTTAACCGGTAGCAACACGGGATTGTTGATCGTCGCCACGACATTTGAATCGGTCGGACCAGCGCCACTGGGACCATAGAGATCACGCAGGCAGCCCGTTGCCGAGAGCATCAGTAAGACGATCCCCAGGCTCCCGCAATAACTCATGAAAGACCGCTGAAGCATCGATTTTTCCCGACTTGATCATCTAACAAACGGGTGGCCAGTGGCGGCGCTGCCCGCAACCGTGACAACGGGCCGAAGTGTGTCAAAAAGGGGGCGGAGGGACAAGTCCAATTGCGCGGATCACATCTCTCCTAAAGGCTTCTCTTGCCTGGCTTTGAGGCACCAACGATGCCCTTGATCCCGGAGCTGAGCGATTGCTTTCTTTCCGTTTTCATGGGATCGTCTTGCGAAATACTGTGAAAATGATCAAAAATCAGTCCTTGGCTGGGAACTCCATCGGGTCCGGTCTCGTCTGAACCTTATTGGCAATCCCGACAGTCCGGGTAGACCGAGCTATCGAAATTAGATCTGCAAGCAAAGGAAACGACCATGGGCATGCAAAACAATAGACCAGGAAATCAGCGTACCATGGCGTGCAAGGTTCGTTCCTTTAACCGTGTGGCGATGCTTGCGGTCCTGACCGTGGCCACGCTGGCTCCCGGCATCACCAATGCCCAGGGAGTGCTGCTCGATGTTCGACCGGATCATTCCTACCGGTTACCGCGCCCTATTCACCCACCCCATCTGCCGCATCCGATTCCCCGTCCGATTCCCCGCCCGGTGCCCAGTTCTTACAAGATCCAGGAGCTGGCCGTTAACGTCAACCTGGTCGACCAGGTTGCCAAGGTCCAGGTCTCTCAATCCTTCGTTAACACGGGTAGTCGCCAGATGGAAGTCTGCTTCGTGTTCCCACTGCCTTACGATGGTGCCGTGGACCGTTTGACCTTCCTGGTCGATGGCAAGGAATACGCTGCCAAGCTGCTGGATGCCAAGAAAGCTCGCGCGATTTACGAGGGTTACATCCGGCGCAACCAGGACCCTGCCTTGCTGGAATGGATGGGAACGGGCATGTTCAAGACCAGTGTTTTCCCGGTCCCGCCTGGTGCCAAGCGGACAGTCACCCTGCGTTACAGCCAGGTCTGTCGCAAGCTGGACGGCCTGACCGAGTTCCTCTTTCCGCTGAGTACCGCAAAGTACACATCGCACCCGGTTGAGAACCTCCGTTTCGCCGTCAATATCCAGAGCCAGGCAGCCATCAAGAACGTGTATAGTCCGACACATCCGGTCGACATCAAACGACCCGATGATGAACACGCGGTCATTCGCCTACACAAGAAAAACCAGGTCCCGACTTCTGACTTCAGGGTCTTTTTCGATGTCGGAAAAAAGGCGGTAGGCACCAGTGTCCTGAGCTACCGTCCTGACAAGGATGAACAGGGCTACGTGATGATGCTGGTCAGCCCCGAGATCAAGAAGAAGGCCGATCAGTCGATCAGGAAGAACGTGCTCTTTGTCGTTGATCGATCCGGCAGCATGAACGGCAAGAAAATCGAGCAGGCCAAGTCGGCCCTGAAATTCGTCCTAAACAACCTGAACAAGGGCGACCTGTTCAACGTGATTGCCTACGACAGTGAAGTGGAGAGTTTCCAGCCTGAGATGCAAAAGTATAGTGATACCACCCGCAAACAAGCCCTCGGTTTCGTCGAGGGCATTTATGCCGGGGGCAGCACCAATATCAACGGAGCCCTCACGGCGGCGCTCGGCATGCTGCAGGACGACAAGCGCCCCAGCTACGTGGTCTTCATGACAGACGGCCTGCCTACCGCTGGTGAAACGAACCCCACGCGCATCGTCGCCAATGCTAAGCAGAACAACAAGGTACGGGCTCGCATCTTCAACTTTGGTGTTGGATACGATGTGAACAGTCGCTTGCTGGACAAGTTGGCCCGCGTCGGTTTTGGACAAAGCCAGTACGTACGCCCCAACGAGGATATCGAGGACCATGTCAGTAAGTTGTTCCAGCGGATTGGTGCTCCGGCCATGACCGATATTGCCATCAAGGTTGACGTCGAGGGACAGGACAAGGATGGCGGTTCCACGATTAACCGACTGTATCCCCGCAATGCCTACGACCTATTTGCCGGGGATCAACTGGTACTGGTAGGACGTTATAAAAAGGCCGGCAATGCCAAGGTCACCGTCCAGGGCAAGGTCGACGGTAAGGCCCAGGCATTCAGTTTCCCGGCACGCTTAACGAAAAAGTCAAAGGACGAGACGCATGCCTTCGTGGAAAAGGTATGGGCCTCGCGTCGCATCGGTGAAATCATTGATGAAATTGATCTCAACGGAAAAAACCAGGAATTAATCGACGAGCTGATCCAGCTCTCGACCAAGCACGGTATTCTCACCCCGTACACCTCATTCCTCGCAGACGATAATGTCTCACCGCGGGACCTGACCAACAATCGACAACGTGCCGACCGCGCGCTCTCGGCATTAAAGGAAGAGTCCGGACAAGCCGGTTTCGCCCAACGTGCTGCCAAGGCCAAGTTCCAACAGGCTGCCCAGGCACCTGCCGGTGGCTTTGGCACTTACAAATCAGCTGCTGCCGATGAGAGTGTCGCAGTGCAGACCATTCAAAACGTGGGCAACAAGACCTTCTTCTATCGCAACCAGTGCTGGATTGATTCAGCTGCTACCGAGAAGCTGTCGAAGAATACTCGCAAGGTCAAACGCTACAGCGATGAGTACTTCCAGCTGATCACCCGTTATGGACGCGATGCCGCCAAGTACCTGGCACTCGAGGGACACGTGATCGTCATACTGGAAGGAGAGGCCTACGAGTTCCAGGCAGCTGGTCCGGCACCTGGAAAGTAATGCGGTCCGCAAACCGGCAGGGGCCGTGAACTTCCGGGCTAGTCTTCCATACCCAGTCGCAGTTTCATCTGGTCAAACAGATCAGCATGACGGTCGTGAGACGAATGAACATGCTCTGCCTCGGTAATGAATTGCATGTCCTCCTGGCAAGTCAAACCGTATCCCTTGAGGATGTTTTCAAAGTCGGTCAGCGGCTCTCCATAGACTACCAGCATCTTGTGTTCGTCGAACTGCACCTCGTAGGGAATCGAGCTGTTTAAAACCGCGATTCCCGTACAACCATCGTTCAACAACAGGTCCTCGTAATCCCACAACGTGCTCTTGAGGATTGGCAGATCGATGTGATCACGGCACAGGTCAACATGCTGGCCACCCCCTGCCCCATGGCTAGTCTCCAGGACTACCTTGACATCGTTACCCAGTGGATCCAAAAGATCCATGAAAAGGTCCAGCAGGTCTTCTCGTGAAGCAGCTGCCATCAAGACCGGTACATCCGTACCCGAGCAAGCATCATGATAGGCATCAAACCGGTACCCCGGTTGCGGCACTACCTGCAGATCATAAGAAGGTCGTACGGCATCGGTAAGCACGAAACTTCCGTAGCGTTTGATATTGAGGTGCGTATCAAGTTCTTCATCCGTCAAACGGTCAAAACTACTGGGACGTTCCAACGTGGCTGGCGTCGTATCGGACGACTTACTCTTAAATTTTTCCAGAAAACCCATGATGACCTCTCGGACGCTGATTATTGATCAAGTTCGTTGACGGCTCACCTTGAAAAAGGCGCCGGGCCGGGACCATTTCCCGCAACCTCTTCAAACCTAGGTCATGCTTTGGAGCATGCAAAAAAACTTGTCTATTCCCGAATCAAATCCATGTCGAACGGCCCCCATACAATCGGAACAATCGAAAATGGCCCTGTTTCAAGTCGTTCTGTACCCCTTGAAATCAGCACTGATTCTGCTGATCAGCCAGTCTGCCATCTCTGCTATAATCACCACGCCCGGTTCGATCCAGGACCGTGCTCACCCGTTTCCGCAACCCGTTTCCCCACCAGGTACGATGCTCCGGATTGCTCGCAACTACCCCCTGTTTCTCATGACCCTGGGTTTCCTCGTTACTGGCTGCAGTGAGCAGGGTGAACCTCAGCCGAAAACGACTCCCGAGGCTGCTTCTACCCACAGGGAAACCTGGAGCCTGGTTCTGATCGACGGCAGCAAGATAGGCCACTCGCACCTGCAGGAAAGCGATTTCCGGGAGAAGGGCCGGGACTTACTGAAACGCGAGCACGTCCATGAGCTGACCTTGCTGCGATCTGGTACGGCGGCGCAGCAGCGCACGAAATTAACCAGCATGGAAACCCCCGAGGGACAACTGGTACGTTGCCAGAGCGAGATGGTAGACGGTCACAATCGAAGTCTTGCTAGTGCACATATCGACGGCAAACAGCTCATTGTTCGGATGACGATCGCGGGCAAACAACAGGAATCCACGCTGGACTGGCAACCTCAGTGGCGAGGTTTTTTCGGTGTCGAACAATCCCTGCGCAACCAACCCCTGCAACCGGGTGAGGAACGCCAGTTAGTCATCCTGACGCCTGTCTTGATGCAACCCACGACGGTGACCCTCCTGGCCACCGCTTTCGAACCCACCTCGCTGGTATCCGCGACACAGCCACTACTGAGAATTCAACGAACCGATCAAGTCCCGCTTGCTACCGGCCAAACGATCACTGTCAAGTCAACCCTGTGGGCAGACCGGCGCGGAGAAATACTTAAAACCGTACTGCCGGGCATGGGACTGGAGGAATACCGCACCGATCGGCAGCGTGCGCTGGCTAAAACCGGCTCACGTCCCGTCGACATCAACACTTCTTTTTCAATACGCCTAAAACGAATGCTTCCCAGACCTCATCTCACGAAGCATGTCCGTTACCAGGTTCGGATTACCGGTGGTCAACCAGCCGACTTTTTTTCCCAGGGTCCCGGTCAACAGATCCAACCACTCGATGACGGACTGGCACACATCGACGTCCGGGCCATTTTACCTGGGACCCCCCTACCCGCCACGGATACGAAAACAGCACGTCCCACGGAGGAAGACTCCTCTGCCAACAGCCTGGTGCAAAGTGACAACACGCTGGTTGTTACCATGGCAAATTCGATCGGTAGTGACACACGCGATCCCTGGCTCCTGGCCTGCCAACTGGAAAAGTACGTGGCCCAGGTGATTACGCAAAAAGACTTCACCCAGGTATTCGCCTCGGCTGCCGAAGTCGCCCAATCGCGGCAAGGTGACTGCACCGAGCACGCCGTCCTGCTCGCTGCTCTCTGTCGGGCTCGCCAGATTCCCACGCGTGTGGCAATTGGCCTGATCTACGTTCCCCGTCCCAATGCCCCGGAAATGGCGTACCACATGTGGAATGAGGTCTGGATCCAGGATGCATGGTATCCACTGGATGCCACGCTGGGGCGTGGTGGGATCGGGGCAGGCCACTTGAAACTGACCGATAGCAGCCTGGCAGGGGCCTCGGCCTTCAGTGCCTTGCTACCGGTAACCCAGGTGGTGCGACAACTGGAGGTTAAGATCATCTCCGTCGAATGACGGTGCCTGGCAATCGTCAAGCGGACAGGTCCCGGCCTGATAGGAATTCTGTTGCCGCAGCCAACAGCGGATCGATCGTGGTTGCCTGGACCTGGTGTGGAGGATTCCATGGAAACCACTGGTAGGAATCGTGCTCGGTTACCTTGATCGGCACATCCTTGCCTAACCAACCCAGGAAGATCACCAGTGTCTTGTGAGCTGTCTCCTGCGGGTACTCTCGATCCACAACAGGATATTCGAGCGTAAAGCGGAAAGCCTCATCCCGCTGCAGGTCTGCTTCCTGGATGCCCGTTTCTTCCCATAATTCCCGGTAAGCACACTGCAGTTCATCTTCCCCCGGGTCAACGTGTCCCTTGGGTAGATCCCAACGGTTGGGGTGCTGCATCAACAGGAAAGAGATTTCCGGTTCTCGCCGCATGACGAGAAACCCACACGATTTAACTTGCCGCATCCAGCGTTACCTTCCCTGCCCGATCGCTATCCCGGGAATGGTTACCCGCATTACTCGGGCAACTTGAAATCTGCAATGAAAAGCTGGCTGGCGTGCGTCTTGGTACGGGTGCTGGTCCACATCAGTTGACTCCCATCGGGAGAGAAAACCGGCAGCACGTCGCCCGCAGGGTGATCGGTCACGCGAACTGCGGGGTGACCATGAAAACGACCATCGCGAATCTCGTACTTCATCAGCCAGAGATCGTAATTAGGACGTGCCTTAGGATTTGAATGATCCGCTCCTGTCCAAATAATGTATGGCTTATGGGGATGCCAGTAGGGCGCCCAGTTGACGCCCGTGGTATTAGTCAGCGCCACATCGTTCTTGCCGTCGATTCCAATGACATGGATCTGCAGGAATTCTTTCTGCTTTCGATCGCTACGAAAAACCACCCACTTGCCATCGGGAGAAATGAAAGGGCCACCATCGTAGCCAGGCGCATTGGTTAACTGCCTGACATTGCTCCCATCAGCATTCATCACGTACAGGTCCGGATCTCCATCACGGGTACTGCAAAAGGCAATGGTCTTGCCATCGTACGAGTAGGCCCCTTCGGCGTCATAACCGGTTTCCGTGGTCAATCGACGCAAAAGATTCCCTTGCAAATCAGCCTCGAAAATATCGGTATGGGGATCAAACGGCCAGGAATAACGGCGACGTTTCCCGGACTTGCGATCTTCCTCCTGCTGCTTTCTTTCCTTGGCTTCAGTCTCCGCAATCATGGGATCGAGGTGACTGGAAGCAAACAGCAGTCGTTTTCCATCCGGAGAAAAATAGCTGCACGTCGTGCGCCCCCTCCCGGTGCTGATCAAACGCGGTGTCCCACCTTTGAGCGGCTGGGTATAGATCTGGTAAAATGGATATTCCTGTCGCACGGCCTGGTAAATAATCTGCTTGCCATCGGGTGAAAAGTAGCCTTCCCCGGCTTTTACAAAACCGTCGGTCACTTGCCGTATATTGGACAGGTAGCT
>JAZADA010000294.1:0-10333 GCA_036124135.1 Planctomycetota bacterium
GTTCTCGTAACGTGCACTGCATCGGAGGCATGGTGAGTAACGGTAGCTGTCGAAAAGACTGGCAGGGACGCACTTCTTTCCGGACGATCCGGGCGAGCAGCTGGATTGCCTCGTCACCACGTTCACGCATGTCGACATGCGGATAGGTGTCAAAGCCGATAATCACGTCGGCTTGTTCGGACATCCGGGGAGTAATGTTGGCATGCAGGTCGAGCGTGACGACCAGTGGGACATCCGGACCGATCAGCTCGCGAACGGCGGTAATGAAATGTCCCTCGGCATCGTCGTACTGTTCCGTACACATGGCTCCATGCAGGTCGAGGGCAACCCCGTCCACCGGTAGCACGTTGCCTAATCGTTCCAGGAACAGGCCCAGCATTTGATCGTAGGCAGCCTGTTCAACACGCCCTGATGGTTGGGCGCGGGCAGAAAGCAAGGGTAATAGTTCAATGCCCGCCTGGTGGGCGCCCTGCAGATATCCACCATGGATGGTGCCGGTGTCTGCGAAACGTTCCTCGATGACGACCCCACCGGAAAAATCAGGGCCGCAACCACTGTCTCGCTGGAAGTCAGCCAGCGTCGTGGGAACGTCGGAAAAGGTGTTCGTTTCGTGTTGAATACCACCGGAGGCAATTTTCATGACACCACACCTGTTCCTGGAAGGAGTAAGGAAACGAATCGAGCCGATTAGAGCGGAGAAATGGCAGCTCACAAGAGGGTATCGCAGAAAACGGGATCGTCCAGCAGGACCAGTCTTTGCTTGTGCCCGTGCAGCCTCTATCATCAGCATGGAAATAGAGGATGTCATATCCGTCGATTTAAGGAGAATCCTGCCATGGGTACCAACGAGCAAAAGCGTTTCACCGTTCTTTTAATGGTTTGCCTGGCAGGGGCCCTGGGTGGGCTCGGAGTGCCGACTCCTGGAATCGACGCCCTGCAGGCTGCGGAACCGGATCCCGCCGGAGACTGGTTCCAGTTCCTGGGTCCTGATCGCAATGGTGTTTCCCGAGAGTCGGGTTTGATGAAAACCTGGCCCACGGGTGGTCCCAAACGTGTTTGGCAGGTTGCCGGCGGTGTCGGCATGTCAGGCATGGTCGTTTCCCAGGGGAAACTTTACACGTTGGTGCAACGAGATGGGAAACAGTGGGCCGTGGCACTGGAGGCAGCCACGGGTAAAGTGCAGTGGCAAACCGCGCTAGCCGCCGCCTACAAGAACCAGATGGGAGATGGTCCACGGGCCACGCCGGTTGTCTCGCAGGGACACCTGTATGTCTTTACCGGTGAAGGGATCCTGGCAGCGCTCAGTATCAGCGATGGTACGGTTGCCTGGAGCCAGGACACGGTCAAGCAGCACCGTGGCAAGATCGCTGCTTACGGGATGGTCAGTTCCCCGTTGCTGGTGGGAAACCTGGTCGTGGTCACCGTGGGTGCGCCGACGGCCACCGTGGCAGCGTACGAGCGAAAGAGTGGCAAGCTAGCCTGGACCGCCGGGACAACGGGAACGGCCGGTTATTCCTCCGCCGCTCTCTTGAAATTGGGAGGTCAGCAGCAGGTGGTCGTGTTTGGTGGAAAAGCAGCCCTGGGTATCGCACCTAAAACCGGTAAGCAGCTTTGGACCTATCCCTACGTGACCGATTACGACTGTAATATTGCCACGCCGCTGGCCCACGAGGGAAACCTGTTTCTCTCGGCTGGGGAAAACCATGGAAGCGTGATGTTGTCCCTGAAGCCAGCAGCAGACGGTTTTCAGCTGACCGAGAAATGGGAGTCGCAGGGTGCTGCCAGCGTGATCCGTAACGAATGGCAAACTTCCATTCTGCTAGATGGATATCTCTACGGTTTCGATAACGTGGGGAGCGCCGGACCTGTTACCCATTTGACGTGCGTGGAGGCGGCCACGGGAAAACGCATGTGGCGGGAAACCCGTTTTGGAAAAGGAAACTTGCTGGCCGCGGACGGTAAACTGTTTATCGTCACCATGAAAGGTGAACTGGTGGTCGTCGAGGCCACGCCAACCCAGTACAAGGAACTGGGACGCTCGGTGGTCATGGATCGGACCCGGCAGACCCCCGCACTTTCCCACGGCCACCTTTTCCTGAGAGATGACAAGAACATCATTTGCCTCGATGTTCGCCAGCGTTGAACATCTTTATCACGTTCATAACCGGAAGGTACCCATGATCACTCTAGCCGGCCATAACGCACTCATTACCGGTTCTACCAAGGGAGTTGGCCAGGCGATTGCCTGTGCCATGGCAGAGGCAGGGGCGAACGTGGTGATCCATGGACGTCAAATGAGTGAGGCAGCCCAGCAGACGCTTGATCGCTGTCGCCAGGCTGGGGTGCAGGCAGAATTTATCACGGGTGACCTGTCCGCGGACACCGAGACTGCCGTGGAGGATGTTTTCCAACAGGCAATGGCTGCGAATCCCAATATCGACATCCTGGTGAATAATGCCGGAACGTATATCGATCAGCCATTCCTGGAGATGGATCTTGAGACGTTCGACAAGACCATGAAGTTGAATGTCTATTCCTGTTTTTTCCTGACCCAGCGTTTTGCTCGCCAGTGGGTTCCAGCAGAGGTGAACGGCCGCGTGCTGTTTATCGGATCGATTAATGGGCGACTGGCAGAAGAGGTTCACGCGGCTTATGACTCCTCGAAGGGAGCCGTGGAAGCTATGGTCAAGTCGCTCTGCGTTTCCCTGGCGCCACACAATATTCGCGTCAATGGGCTGGCACCTGGACTGGTCTACACGCCCCTGACAGCGCCGGCACTGGACCAACCGGAATTCATGAAATGGATGCAGTTGCATACTCCTAACGGGCAGGTTCCCGGCCCCGAGGTATGTGGTGATGGCGCGGTTTACCTGTGCAGCGATGCTGCCGTTCACGTGCATGGCCAGATGCTGCTGGTCGATGGCGGTATGAGCATCTGGCAACAGCCGGACCTGCCGGCAACGGATTGAGAGACGCCACGTAACGGCTGATCAGGATTCGAGGTGTTGCAAGGTTTCTTCCAGGCTAACCACGTCGGAAAAACGTGCCTGGATATCAGCCAGTGTAAACACATGGGCCACCGCGGAGCGATCTCCCACGCAGTCCGAGATGATCACGGGGCGAAACCGAAAACTCTTGGCGTCGGTGGCGGTGCTGCGAATGCAGGCGCTGGTGCTGCAACCCGTGATCAAGAGCGTATCGATACCGTGCTCGATCAGGTAGGCCGCCAGGTGGGTGCCAAAGAAGGCGCTGGCATTTTCTTTTTCGATCACCAGGTCCTCGGGAGCGGGAGCGACTCGCTCGTCCAGTTGGCAGGCGCGTTCATCCCAGGTGCGATAGGACTCGGAAAGATCGGCTGCGGACTTGAATGGCTGGTCACCACTTTGTGGTCGATAGGGACTGGTTGTGTAAATAATGGGGATGTCCCGGGAACGGGCCACTTCCAGTAAGCGGGCCGTGTTTTCCACGGGAGCATCAAGCCGCGCGGAACCACCGGCGTAGGAGTCATCCGTCCAGCCGTAAGCGAAATCAACCACCACGATTGCCAGCTTCTTGCCGAAACCGAATCGGTCCTGGAAAATACCGCGATCCTGGTAATAACTTTCCATTGTCTTCATGGCATCCGCCATCATGGCAGCGGCCTGGTCATTGTCGGGATACATGGTCGTGTTCCTTGTAAGAGTGACTACTGGAGAGAGGCGAGCAGGCTGTCACGGTCCAGTCCTGCGATTCCCAAAACCTCCGGCGTGCGGGCTGTGGCCCAGAAATCGGTATCCAACAGGTTGCCGATTAGATCTACCAGTGAACGCATGACCGGGCAGGAAACACCCAGTTGCTCACCCAGGCTTGCCCAGGCGGCTAATCCGTACGGGACGTCCTCGGTGAGCCAGCGCGTTTCCAGGACTCCGGGAGCTTTTAATGCGGTCAGCATGGCACTGCCACTGATCGTCGTTTCCAGGTCACCCGGAGGACCAAAACCGGCAGCATGGAAGGCCTTGTCTACCGGTAACAAATCGTTGCCCAGTGCTGTACCAATGGCGCGACGTTCCCGGTCCACGGCATAGATCAAGCGACAGACACTGGGAGTAATTCCCTCGTTATAGAAGTAAAAATCACCGTCGCTTTTCTCGATTCGACCGGCGTTGAGCAGAACTCCAGCAGGATGAACCACGGGATTCATGGCAGCCAATCCGCATTCCACCACGTGTTCGTAAAGCTGGACACCGGGGAACCAGCGATCCAGCAATTGTTGGACTCGGCCACCTTCTCGGGATGGCATCACGCCCAGCCCCAGCCCATTCACAACACCCCAGATGTGAGCCGATGTGGGCGACATCTTGCGACAGACGTAGGGAGCCGTGTCGGTCTCGGCCAGTATGATATCTTCCGGGGCTCCATGTTCACGAAGGATCCGTGCAAACTCCAGGCTGCCCAGGGTTCCGGGCATGAGAACTACGATCTGGCCACTTTTCAAATGAGGTGCGCAGGCTTCTGCAAAAGCTGCATGACCGTAGGCTGGAATGATCAGCAGGTTCAACTCGTTGCTTGCCAGGCCGATCGAGAAGTCCGTGGTGACGCATTCCAGCGTGGCCGTGTCCTGACCAGCGACACCATCCAGTTGGACCTGCCGCGTGTTTCGGATGGGTTCGACCATGTGATCAAACGAGGGGATTTCACACAGGGTTACGGCAGCGCCGTCCAGTTGCAGCTTGGCAGCCACGGAAAAGGCCGTGTTGCCTCCTCCCAGGATCGTGATTCCATTCTCGGCCATTACGTATCATCTCCCTGGGTTCGGATCCGGGTAAATTTTTGCAGGCTGGGGCAATCTGCCGGTACCATGCCATCCCTGCCACCAGCAGAGTAAACAACTTCGCTGACGTAAAGGTCGCCAAAGGGGTCCAGCCAGAGATCATGGGCGGCAAAAAAGTCGCCGGGAGATCCTGGGTTTTCCCCACCACCCCAGCGAGCCAAGAGCTCACCGGTGGAAGAAAAGATACTCATTCGGGAGCCCACGGGTTCTTTCGCAGGTTCGACAAAAGGAAACATGCCAGCAATGGTTCCCAGTTCTGCCACCCAGAGATTTCCATCATCATCGACGACCAGTTGCGTGGGCCGCACGACGTGGTCCCACGTATCGATGAGGGTACCGTCCGGGGTGAAAAACTGCAGCCGACTGTTCTCGCGGTCGGCCACGATCACCTGTCCCTGGTGATCCACCGCGATTCCATGTGGCACATTGAATTGGCCAGGACCATCTCCGGGTTCACCCCAGGATTGGATCAAGTCACCCGTGGCGGTGAAACGGTGCACCCGGGCATTGCCGTAGCCATCTGCCACGTACAGTTCTCCGCTGGGTGCAACGGCCAGGTTGGTCGGAATATTATAGGGTCCGTAACCAGGTTGAATCGTGCGAAAGTCCATCCCTTCGACACCTGTCTCCGCTGGATTTCCGCAGGGGCCCACGTCCATTAAAAGGGTTCCATCGAGCGAATATTTTCGCACGGTATGGCCCAGGTCATCGGTGAGAAACAGGTTGTCATCCTGGTCGACGACGATTCCGTGCGGACGATTGAACAAATCCTGTCCCCATCCCCCCAGGAAACTGCCATCTCGATCCAGGATCACGAGAGGCAAAGGTCCCCGGTTGAAGACATAGACCCGCCCCTGGGAGTCGGCCGCCACGCCAACCGCTTCCTGCCATTGGGCCTCCGGTGGCACCTGGGCCCAGGCGTTGTCCGCCTGGAATTGAAACGTGGCATTACCGACGACCGTTGGTTCAGTCATTGTTTTCTCCCTGCTGTCTGTCTTCACGGATGACAGGTGTGGCTGCATCAATTAATCCCGGTGGGTCATATTGGATCAGATAGTTTACCTGATCCGCTTCTCGATGCTACGACCCCTGCTTGGCTTCCAGAGGGTGTGTTGGCATGTATAATTGTCGACGGCCTGCAGAGTATTCCTCGCAAGCGGGCTGGCGTTGCCTGTTTTCATATCCCGGGACATAAGAATGACACGATGAAGGCTGCTACCGAGTATCGCGACAATCGCTTGACCTGGTCCGAGATGCATGAACATCCAGTTCAATCATCGATTCGCTGGTAACGTTCCTGGTGAATGAATCCTCATGGGAATCTGACGCATGCCTGATCCTGAGATTAATGTGCAAACCTTGCAGAATGGCCATCCGAACGCGGTCTATGGTGTGGCCTTTTCTCCAGATGGGAGCCAGCTGGCTTCTGCCAGCCTGGATAACCACGTCAAGCTCTGGGACGTGCAGAAGGGGGAAGTACTGCATACGTTGAAAGGGCACGGTGATGGGGTGTATGCCGTTGCCTACGATCCCGCCGGCAAGAAAGTCGTTTCAGCCAGTCTCGACCAATCTCTGAAAATCTGGGATTCCCAGACCGGGGCTGCAGAAGGTTCCCTGACCGGCCATCGGGCCTACGTGAGCTCGGTCAAGTATGCTCGAGACGGCAAGGTGTTTGTTTCCGGTGGCCATGACAAGATGGCCCGTAGCTGGACCCCCTCGGGGCAGGTGCAACTATTTTCCGGGCACCAGGACGTGGTCTACTCGGTCGCAATCAGCTCGGTTGCCCCGCTATTGGCCACGGCCAGCAAGGATGGAACGGCCCGGATCTGGAACCTGCAGGATGGAACCGAGCAGAAACAGTTGAGCGGACACGAGGGCCCCGTGGAGGCAGTCAGTTTTTCCCCGGATGGAAAACAATGTGCCACGGTTGGCCAGGACGGGTTGATTATTCTCTGGGATGTCACGACGGGAACGATCCGCAACCGATTGCGTGGGCACGAGGGTTACATCAAAACGGTAGCTTATGCGCCCGATGGTAAGCAGTTGGCATCCGGTGGCCAGGATGGTACGGTTCGCCTCTGGGACCTGGAACAACTACGTTCGCAGGCAGTCCTGAAGTCACACCGTAACACGGTCTACAGCCTGGCCTATGCAGCCGATGGTAAGTTGCTGGCGTCGGGCAGCTTTGACCGTCATGTCAAGCTCTACCGACTCTAGAAGGTTGCAGCATTGACTCCGGGAATGGCTAGATCAGTTCCGGGATAGCCCGGTGGAGGTTGTGATCGACCAGGTACCGCGGGCGACCGTTGAGGTCCTTGATCGTGGCGTAATTGGTGTCGATTCCCAGGCGGTTGTAAAGGGTCGCAAAGACTTCCTGGAAATGAACCGGGCGATCCACGGCATGTTCGGCAAAACGATTGGTTGCTCCAATCACCTGTCCACCTCGCAAGCCTCCACCAAACATCAGGCCTGCCGCAACGCGGGGCCAGTGGTCTCGTCCACCCTTGGGATTGATACGAGGTGTACGTCCGAATTCACCCCAGACGATGACGGTGACATCCTTGTCCAGTCCTCGATCTTCCAGGTCATCCAGCAGTGCGGAAACTCCCTGGTCCAGTTGCGGTATATGATCGCGGGCATTCTCAAAGTTGGTTCCATGGGGTCGCCCGTGCCAGTCCCAGCGACCATAGGCCAGGCTAACAACACGGACTCCTGCCTCGACCAGCCGTCGGGCGGCCAGCAGGTAATCGTTCTTGAGTGGACCAGCGTCTCCGTAGCCGGCAGGTGCATCCGGGCCGCGTCCATAGCGATCTCGCAGTGCGGGATCTTCTTGCTCCAGGTCCAGTGCGTTGGCCAGCTTGCTGGAGGTCAGGATACCCAGTGCCTGGCGGGTAAATGCATCGGCGCCTTCCAGTGACTCGATTTGATCGGCTTGTTCTCGAAAACGGTCCAGCTTGGTCAACAACTGGCTGCGATCTCGTAGGTGAGGCAGGCTGATTCCCTGCAGCGTGAGGTTTCCCTGGCCATCGGCGTTGGGGACGAATGGTGAGTGGGCACCGCCGGCAAAACCGGCCTGCCCCGGATCAGCCCAGCCGGCACTTTTCATTTTTGGCGTCAGGCTCATGAAGGGTGGGGTGCCGGCAACGACCGGGCCCTGCAACTTGGAGACGACGGAGCCAAAGGAGGGCCAACCACCGGCAGGTTGATTGATGGAAGATTGTCCAGTCAGACATTGGAAGGCCGCATGGTGTCCGATCGAGCCCACCAGGGAGCGGATGATGGCCAGGCGATCCATCCGCTTGGCCAGTTGCGGCAGGAGCTCACCGATTTGGATTCCTGGTACAGCGGTTGGAATGGGTTTAAATTCGCCGCGGATTTCCACCGGGGCATCCGGTTTCAGGTCAAACATGTCCTGGTGGGGTGGGCCACCGGAGAGAAAGACCATGATGACCGATTTATGGGAGCTACCGATTCCTGCCTGGGCTTCGGCTTCGAGCAACTGCGGGAGTGAAATCCCTCCCATTGCGAGACCACCCAGCTTGAGGAATGATCTTCGTGACACACCGTCACAAAAGCGAGTTGAGTGTCGTGAGCCGTTGATGGACAGCATGTTAATACCTTAACAATTATTTGGTGTTTGAATCCAGGAAGCTGGCACAACTAGGCAGGTTACTAGCATACCATATCGACCTGCTCAAGCCCATAAATCCCGGGTGGATTATCGATTTGGCAGCCGTGTTCTGGGGGCTGGATCGTATGTCATGACAGGCTTTTCGTTTAGGGTTCATGGGTAGGGGAACAGCGAAGATGGAGTGTTGACGAGATTCGAGGATTTCGGTTCCTGGAGCTCCTTTCGAAAGCTGTTGATGGTGACCGGGAGTTGGCGGAAATCGATGATCTGAAAGTACTGTTGAAAATAAAAAGTCGTTTGCTAGAATCTGACGTCTTAACGGGAAATAAAAGAAAGTGAGCGGTAAACAATGGGGTTTACCGGAACAGTTGTTTAGCGAAGGAATTTGGGAATGGATCAAGAACTTTTATGGAAGATGATTTTTGGGCTTGTTGGTGGGTTGGGTATTTTCTTACTGGGCATGAAGTACATGTCCGAGGGCATGCAGGCCGTGGCAGGTGCCGGCTTGCGGCGGATGATTAGCATTGCGACGAACAACCGTATCCTGGCGACCATCGTCGGTGTGGGAGTAACCTGCCTGGTTCAATCAAGTTCCATCACCACGGTCATGGTGGTCGGATTCGTGAACAGTAGCCTGATGACGTTGACACAGGCGGCAGGCGTCATCATGGGGGCCAATATCGGTACAACGATTACCGGTTGGATTCTCGTTCTCAAGATCGGCAAGTATGGACTTCCGATCCTTGGCCTGGCAGCCTTTGTCTACCTGTTCACCAAGGGGGATCGCCTGCGTTACATCGCGATGGCCATCATGGGGATGGGGATGGTTTTCTTTGGCCTGGAAATCATGAAGGATGCCTGTTCACATATCAAGGAATTGCCTGCCTTTGAAGAATGGTTTGGCAAGTTCAGCGCCGACACGGTGGTTGGCATGATCCAGTGCATGCTGACAGGTTGTGTGCTGACCGTCATGGTGCAGTCATCTTCTGCCACCCTGGGAATTACGATTGCCCTGGCGCTGACCGGTGTCATTAATTACCCGACGGCCGCCGCACTGGTCCTGGGTGAAAACATCGGTACCACGATCACCGCCCTGCTGGCATCCATCGGGGCCAACACCAACGCCCGTCGGGCTGCCTATTTTCACGTGGTTTTCAACATGTTGGGTGTTTTGTGGATCGCTGTCATCTTCACCTGGTACGTGGACTTCATACCATGGGCGATTGGTGCTGAAGTTGAGCAGGCGGTCAGGGATGGCCAAGGTGTCCTGACGTATCCGCAGAGAACCGCGGCTATCGCGGCAACTCATTCGGTCTTTAATGTTGTCAATACATTGCTGTTCCTGCCTTTTGCCCACGTGTTGGTTCGCCTGCTTACACGTGTCGTGCCGGATCGGAAAGTCAAGGAGAAACCTCGCCTGACGAACCTCGATGTCCGCATGCTCGAGACACCCGTGGTTGGTATCGAACAATCACGCGTGGAAGTGTTACGCATGGCTGATGGCTGCAAGAAAATGATGGTTTGGTTGAAGGAACTCGTGGGCCAGGATGAGCCTGATCCGGATAGTGTTCGACAACTGTTTCAACTGGAAGAGGATCTCGATACGATGCAGGACGAGTTCGTTACGTTCATGACGAATTTGCTTTCCGGCAATGTTCCACACCGCGTGATTGCCGAGGGACGTCAGCAGTTACGGATGGCAGACGAATATGAGTCCATTAGCGATTGCCTTGCCAGTATCCAGAAATTTCAGCTGAGACTGGAAAAACAGGGGCACCGGTTTGACGAGAAACAACGGGAGGAACTCGGTGCACTGCATGATCAAATCGCCCAGTACCTTGGTTTCGTCTTTGCGGCCTACGAGAAGCGTGAAGTGGAATCGCTTGCGGAAG
>JAZADA010000295.1:0-3804 GCA_036124135.1 Planctomycetota bacterium
TGGTCGGATATGATGTGCGGCGGCGCCATTGGCACAAATGGTACCGGATCCGGCTGGGGCAGAAATGGCATAGGTCGTTAGACGATTCCCATTGGTGATGTTGTATAGCTGGACTTGTTCATGAGGCAGGATGTCTGCAGAACGGAGCAGGTTTTCGTCGATGGAAACGCTCCCCTCGTAGTCCAGGTCTGCGCCAGTAACGGTAGCTCGATGAATTTTTGATTTAAGGACAGTACGAAAAAGAGTGTTCATAATGGAGGGCTGGTTCGGTGTGTTAAGGTTCAAAAAGGGATGATTCTAGCTCATGCCAATACTAGCCATCCAGAAGGCGAATCCGATGATTGCAAAACACGTGATCACGGAGAGTACAAAACCCGTGATGTCAGCTGTTGTTGGTTTCTGGAACTCCAGGTTGGAATTCGGGAATAATTTGACGCGTTCCGTGTTGCCTGGGTCCGCATACGCGGCAGCCAGCTTGGCCTGGTCTTTTTCAGGGTCCGGGTCAACCGGCGTTTTCATCTTGGCATAGTAGCGATCCAGGGCTTCCTTTGAATTGGGCCGTGTCAGGAAACAGCACAGGATCATGATGAGGAATGGCATGATGATTTTGGGTACCAGTTCCAGGGCATTGAGCGAGGATACGGTCTTGGTTTTCATGTCGAGGAATGGCTTGTACAGAACCAGGTTCAGCTTCAGATTACCTTGCCCCTGCAGTTCGGTTCCGGCGGGATATTCGAGAGTTTCCTGAACCGTGAATTCATCTACTTGCTTGGTTTGTGTCGTCAGCAAGGCAGCCTCCTGGTCCTTTGGGACAACCTTATCCCAGTAGATGCTCTTGCCACCAACCATTTTTACTTTTGGTTGTCGGGTTATCCCGGCAATCCATTCCTCCTGGCCATCGCTACTGTCGATAATTAACTGCGTCCCGTCCTGGGAGAGATGTGGTTTTTCGAGACCGGCCGGGGTACTGTTCCAGGCTTCCATGGCCTTGGTGTGTTTGCGTCGCAAATCAGATTTCGATACGAGGACCTGGGTCGTAGTTCGCTGGTGCACAGTTGATTCAACCAGTGACTGGTTGCTGCGAAGGCCAGGGATGACCTTGGGGCCAAAGAATGGGATCACGAAGAAGAATAACAGGCAATAAGTCACGGTAATCCAGGCAGCTCGGGTTGTGGCTCGTCGCCAGTACATGCCCAGCCAGAAAGGAGCGGCAAACACGAGCGGAAACCAGAAGGTCAACTGGAGTTGTCCCAGCATATCGAAAATAGTCAGCGCGAATACAACCGATCCGCCGACGATGACTACCCCGACGACACGTCCGACCCAGAGGTATTCTTTTTCATCACCATTGGGTCTGATAAAGGGCATGTAGAGGTTTCTCAGGATGAGGCCGGCGCCAACCACCATCTGGGCATCGACGCTACTCATCAGGGCAGCCAACAGACAGGCCAGCATCAAGCCGCGAAAACCTGGCCCCAGTAGTTGCATCGAGGCATAACCCCATGTGCGATCCGGGTGTTCGATGAGTTCCGGGACATCGGCATAGAGAGCGGCGGCAATCAGGGCAGTGAATACCCAGCCAAGGGTGCAAAATCGCTTCAGGAAGTTACCAACGACCAGGCCGACACGAGCATCCTGTTCTGATTTGGCCGACCCGCCGCCGGTGGCAATAAAGTGAGGCTGGACGACGATGCCAGCCAGGTTGGCGAAGACAATGGCGACCAGGTAATAAAGTGAGAACTCAGCCGCACTGGACCCGATGATTTCAAAGAAAGATTCTGGTAGCTGGTCATGCATGACCTCGGCCCCTGACATGTTTCCGCCGGGGTTGAGATTCTCGGAACTGTTCAGCGCATTGAGGCCGATGGGAATGAGCATGATGCTCAGCGCGATGATGCAGATCCCTTGGATCAGGTCAGTGTAGTAGGCAGCTGCCAGGCCACCGGCCATACCGTAGAGTACGACCACGATTGCGATGGTCGGGATCAAGACATTCTTGAGAGCAATGTCGTTGCCGAAAATGCTTACCGTTTCCCCGATCATGGGCTCGGCCGTTGTGGCAATAGCCGTGAAGAACATCGATCCGTAGATCATGAAAAAGAACACGCCAAAGATGCTGTAGGCGGCACCAATTTTCTTGGACTCGTAGCGTTCCACGTACCAGTCGCCGAGAGTCAGGTGTCGCATGCGGCGATACCAGACCCCGGTAATCCAGTAGAACGGCGTCACGAACAACCAGAACATCACGCTCCACATGCCACTCATGCCACCGGTATAGGTGTTCCGCGCGGTGTTGATCGGATCACTGGAGCCCGTCCCGGCACCAAAGGCAGCAAAGGTCTGCAGCAGTTTTCCAAAGCCTCGGCCACCCATCAGGTAGTCTTCCTGGTGCTTGATGCGGCGCATGCAGTAAACGCCAATGCCGATCAGGAGCAGGAAATAACCGAACAGGACAATGTAGTCGGCAACGTGCATGGATTTATTCCCGGGTTCAAGGGTTAAAACAACAGTCAAGGCAGGGTCGGTAAGGATGCTTTAGGGTCTATTGTAGGCGGGTGGAAGAGGGACGCAATGGAGTGCCGGCAGTAACTCTCATGCAAGCGTGATAATGCCAGTTTTCAGGTTGAGTTCAGGGACAACAGTGCAAGTATCCATGGCTGCACAGATTGGGATGTCCTGTGCCAGGCCTGCCCGTGCCAGGTTTTGCCCCCCCAGGCCCTGTTCTAATAACGAGAGCCAAGGGGTATTCGCTGCTCCCTGTGAAGCCTGGTGCCAGGCAGCCTGGGCGATACACGCCTGGTCATTGATTGGCAGCGGTTCTTTTGCCTGCTGGATTAACCTGTCAACAAGTGCCCCGGCCAGCAGGCTGTCCTCGAGGGAGACCTTTCCATCGGTTCCCGCGCACAGCAAATGGATAGGCGTTTCGACTTTGAGGTGCCTGGCGACCGCAGAGAGATTAACGAATCCAGCGATCAGGACTCGGGCTGCCTGCTGGCACCTGTCGAGGGCCCGGGTTCCATTGGTAGTTGTAAACAGGATGGTTCGTGACCGGACAGCGGTCGAGGTGTATTCCGCGGGCGAGTTTCCCAGGTCAAATCCTTCAATTTTCTTCCCCTGGCGTTCCCCACCCAGCAATACTGGGGCGGGGTGTTGTTGTGCTTGTTCACGAGCAGCTTCAACTTCCAGGCAGGGAATGATCCCTGCGGCTCCTGCGGCCAAGGCCGTGGTAATGGTCGTGGTCGCTCGTAGCACATCGATGACCACGACGGTACGATCCGCCAGTTCTGCGGGATCGACCAGGGAGGGCAACAGGTGGACGGAAACAGTTGGCTGCATGGAAGGTGTTTGCCTGTCAAAAGCGGGTGAACCCTGGTTGCGCTGTAGTCTGCCGGTCGCGTTATGAATCCAAAGCGGTTACGATATCGAGTAGTTTACGGTAGAGCTAGACTATTCGAACAGAAGCGTACCCGTCTTCTCGAGGAAATGGCACTGATGGCGATTGTTGACAAATCTGGTTCTCGCGTAAAGCGGATGTTCGGACAAATTGCTCCGAAATACGACCGCATGAACCACCTGTTATCCATGAACGTGGATCGTTACTGGCGGTGGCGCACCGTGCGGCGCGTACCGCCCTGTGGCACGGATCCAATCCTCGATGTTTGTACAGGAACCGGAGACCTTGCCCTGGCCTATTGCCGTCGTACCCGGGGGGAGGTCGAGGTGGTGGGAGCTGATTTTTGTCCCCAAATGCTGGAAGTAGGCGAGCAGAAAAAGCTGCGTTCGCGGCACGCCGGGCGTCTTCGC
>JAZADA010000296.1:0-3739 GCA_036124135.1 Planctomycetota bacterium
CTCCGTCACGCCCAGGTGCAGAGGAATCTCAGGGCGACTCTCTGCGAAGCGTCGGTTCAGCTCGATCACCTTCGCCGGGCTGGAATCTTTTAGCGACACACAGTAGCGTGTGAAACCGAGATGATCCAGCAACTCGCAATGTTCGAGTGCACTGGCCAGCATCGGTCCCACCGAGTCGTCCGCTGCAAACTGGTCCACTTTATCCGGATCCACGCTTCCGCAGTTCACTCCGACTCGCATCGCACAGTCATGCGTGGCCGCAATATCAGCAAGGTATTTCACCTTGTCTTGCCACGGCTTCGACTTCTCGTGGTGATAAAGGTGGCCAGGGTTGTAGCGAATCTTATCGACCGCCGGAGCCACGATTTCAGCCATCCGATAATTTTCCTGAAGGTCAACCGCCAGGTTCGCCTCGGTGGCGGCCTTGATCGATGCGAGTGCCTCCGCATCTCGTTTACTGTCGACGGCAATCCGCACCACGTCCGCCCCGGCAGCGTCCAGCTGGTTAACCTGTTCGACCGTGGCGGAAACATCCGTCGTTGCGGTGGCCGTCATGCTTTGCACGGCGATGGGATGATTGTCACCAATGATCGTTGATCCGATCGCAACGGCTCTCGTCTGATTACGTTCCAATTGGCTATCTCCATTGTTCGCTGAAACTTTCCCTATTCTCCCCCACGTTTGCCCGATACGCAACGCCTTTGCAGGGTTCCCGAAGACTCTCGGGAGGCCCGGAAGCGCGAAAACGGTGGGTCACCCGGTTGACGCGCGGACAGCCAGTTGCAACGCTGTGGTGGTGAATTCACCACCCCTCCTTAATATCGTCCTTTACCAGCCGGAAATTCCTCAAAACACAGGGAACGTCGGTCGAACCTGCCTTTCCGTGGGCGGGAAACTTTGGCTGGTCAGGCCACTCGGTTTCCAGCTGGAAGAAAAGCGATTACGTCGAGCCGGATTGGACTACTGGCAGCACCTGGACGTGGATATCGTCGACAATTGGCAGATGCTGACCGAACAGTTATCCCCGTCAACCCATTGGTATTTCACCAAGACAGCCGACCGTGTTTACACGGACGTGCAGTTCAAACCGGGCGATACGTTGGTTTTCGGTAGTGAAACACGCGGGCTGCCCGATTCGTTGCTTAACGACTCGCAATCACGCGCCCTGCGAATCCCGATCCAGCCCCTGGTTCGGAGCCTGAACCTGGCAAGCGCGGTTTCCGCTGCGGCCATGGAAGTCACACGGCAATGGCGCGAAAGCGGACTCATTAATGACCCCGGTCGTCCGAAACTTCACGGCGACCCGACAGCTACACCCACCCCTAGCCCTTAAGAGGTATCAAGTGCCCCATTTTACCCCCGAGGTCCTGACAGATTTTTCAATCGCGCTGCTCACCGCCGGCGGAGCCACTGAAACGGAGGCCGCGATCGTTGGTGCCAGTCTCATCGACGCCAATACCAAGGGCTATGACTCACATGGACTCATGCGAATCCCTTTCTACCTGGACATGCTAAAGGCCGGGGACATCGTTTCCGGCGCCGAGTTAACCACGATCAACGAAACGCCGACGCTACTGGCCGCGGATGCAAACTGGGGATTTGGCCGCGTGCAGTGTGGAACGCTGGCGGACGCCCTGCTCGACAAGGCCGATCAATCCGGGGTGGCAATTGGGACGCTTCGACAAAGCAGTCACATTGGTCGGCTTGGTGAGTACTGCGAGATTGCTGCAGCACGGAACCTGGTATCCATCATGATGGTCAATACCCATGGGGCTGCTCGCCGCGTGGCACCCCCTGGCGGTCGTGCACCACGCCTGGGTACCAATCCGATTGCGATGGGTGTCCCTTCTGGCGATAGCCCGTTAGTTCTTGATTTCAGCACCAGTGTCACTGCCGAGGGCAAAGTGCGTGTGAAATCGATCGCTGGCGAGACCTGTCCCGAGGGCTGGCTTCTCGATAGCGATGGCAATCCGACAACCGATCCGAACGACCTGTACACGGATCCACCCGGGAGCATTCTTCCGATGGGTGGACCCCAGGCCTACAAGGGTTTTGGACTCTCCCTAATGATCGACCTTTTCTCTGGAGCGCTTTCCGGCGGACTCTGTGCCCGTGAAACGCCAATCACCCCCAAGGGAAATTGTGTTTTCATGATGGCCGTGAACCCTGCCTTCCTGGGAGGAACCGAAGCGTTCGAACGCGAGGTAACGCAGCTGGTTGACTTCGTGCGAAACACGCCTACAGCGCCCGGCGTCGAGGAAATCATGCTTCCTGGTGATCCGGAACGCAAAACCGTGGCTCGCAACCAGCAAGACGGCCTGGCGGTGGACGAGGAAAACTGGGCCAAGCTACTGGAGTTGGCCACGACGCTGGGCGTTGACGCACCCGGCTAGGAAGATTCCGGGTGCAAGTTTTTGCAAGTTTTCGCTGCTGCTCCACTTGTTTGGCACTGCGTCCCTGCAGGACAATAATGATTCGGATCGGTAACGTACTCACACGCACCTAACGCGGAGACATCCACCATGCCCCGTTTCGTCAGCTCTCGTACTAGTTTGCTTCTGTGCCTGCTGGGCTTTGTTTCACTTCACGTCGCTCCACCGCTGCCCGCGCAATCACTACCCGTGGTAACCGATGTTGACTCGCAGCCCCTGAAAAGTCAGGCCAAGCGAGTGGCAGCCGCTCTCAGCCACCTGGGACACCCGCTGACTGTTGCTGAGCAGGCAGCCTTAACAATGGCGCTGGACAACACGAACGACGGAGAAGCCGTCTCCGCCATCCAGGCAACCCTGGATCGTCGCGTCCTGATGGGCGTTCATATCAATCCCGAAAGCCGCGTCAAGGTAAGTCGTGGCGCTGCATCAGCGACACTTTTGGAGCAAGGCTGGAGCGTCTTCCTGGTCAAGGTTCATAACGAGGCGGGAGTAACCAGTCCTTTGCGTTGCAGTAGCGTCAACGCAAAGCCGCTACAAAAACGATCTCGTGGCGCGTCCGAACCCGAATCGACGATCACGGCCAAGGATATTCCAGATCGTTGGCTGGATCTGATCATGTTTGAACAAAAACCGCTGACGAAAACCCTCTCCGGCCTGGCGGTGGATTACCGCATCATCCAGATCTATAGTCGTGACGCTGGAAAACGTGAAGGCCTCTTCCTTTTTGACGTCGGCCAGGGCACGCAAGACCTCGGTTTTCGCAGTGAGCTCCCGGTCCTGTTTACGTCTCGGCCTGCCGTGCAGGTAAAATTGAACGTCATCGACCACGACGGAAAACCGACCACCGGGCAATTTGTAATCCGAGACCAGTGGAACCGTGTGTACCCGGCCCGCGCACGCCGCCTCGCCCCTGACTTCTTTTTTCACGACCAGATCTATCGCCACAGTGGAGAAACGGTCGCCCTGCCCCCGGGCGAATACCAGGTCACCTTTACACGCGGACCTGAATATACGGTTCAACGTCGCGCTATCACTGTCCCCGACGTTCCCCAGCACCAGGAGACGTTTCGGCTAAAACGTTGGATACAATTGACCGACTACCGATGGTATTCAGGCGACCACCACGTGCATGCGGCTGGATGTTCGCATTACGAAGCTCCGACGCAGGGCGTCGCACCTGCCGACATGATGCGTCACTTCCTGGGGGAGGACCTTAACGTTGGCTGCGTCCTCACATGGGGTCCGTGTTGGTACCACCAAAAGCAATTTTTCGACGGCCAATTACACGCCCTTTCTCGGAAAAATTA
>JAZADA010000297.1:0-18580 GCA_036124135.1 Planctomycetota bacterium
TGGCCCGTGAAAGTCAACTCGATAGCCTGGAGCAGCAGCTTCGTGAGAGTATCCAGGGGTATCGCGACGAGAAGCCATTCCGTGATCCGCGCTGGTAAAACGAGCGGGCGTTATTTCTTTGCAGGGCGTTCGGGTGTTTCGGATGTGCCGGTCTGGCTGACCAGGAACTTGCTGATTGCCCTGGCTGCCATGGCATGGTCCTCTTCATTGGGATGGGCATCGTACTGGTTGACACGTAATTGTTCCGGCGTGTAATCCTTGTAGATCTCGTAGAGATCCAGGTGAGGAACGTTCAGTGTTTGCCAGTGTTTATCTAGTTGCTGATGCACGTCGTGGTAGACATAATCTTTTCCCAGGGCATGGATGAAGGGAAAGGTGACAACCAGTAAATTGCCGCCCTGTTGCTGGACCAGCGTCTGCATGGCTGCCAGGCGTTGCTGTTGGGCTTGCCAGATCTCGTTCTCATACGACTTCTTGGTGAATTGGTAGAAGTTCTTGACGTCAGGGTCTGCGAAGGCAATCCAGCGATAGTAGAGCGTGTTAAGAAAGTAGCTGTTGTAGACCAGGTAACCGGGTTCCTCGGCATAAATGCGGTCGAGGATCTGGCGATACTCGGGAACGATGTCCGAGAGGTCATTCAGGCAGTAGACCAGTACCACGGTCTGGAGCTCCGTATCACCGAGGTTCGTCAGCATTTCCAGTTGATGTCCCGTATCCCAACCGTTGTTGGCGAGCACCTGGACATCAAACTCAGGATGGTGTTGGCGAACAAGGTTCGCAAATCGCTGGTTGACATCGCGAACCCCGTGGCCGGCTGTAAACGAGTCACCAATAAAGGTAACGCGACTTTTCCCAGGGGGACATTCCTCGGTATAGTCCTGGTTGTCTCGGTACTTGGAACTATTGTACTTGTAATGACGCAGGATCCAGCGATTGGTGGAATTGGTTAGTGCAAAGGAATCGGTGTCGTCGTAGATAAAGCGATAATAGATTTCTCCCGTTGCCATCACCAGTGACAGCAGCAGTAGCAGGATCAGGACGTTGCCCTGCAGCAGTAAGGACCAGTTGGCTTTGCGGTGTAGCTTGCGTTTGAAGAAGAACAGGTAGACAGCCGTGATAAACAGCAGCGGTGCCAGCAGGATAATCAGCAGGAGCGACGGATCAGAGGGAGGTGGCATGTGTTATTGTTTGGAACGAGGGTTGCGCTGGTAGTATAAACGTCCGTCTTCGGCACCCCCCAGGTAATCCGGAATGGTATCGCCATTGAAGTCCACAACCGTGGGGCTGGTGGTGTGGCCCTGGATACTCTGCTTGACCAGGGGGCCCACGTCTTTGAATGTCCAGCGGTTGGTGGTGGAATGGGTTTGTAATAGCAGGTTGGCATTGGTCGAATTGACCAATAGATCACGTTTGCCGTCACCATTCCAATCAGCCACCCAGATTTTGCGTCGACCGCTGCCTCCCGCCGTGCGATTGTTCAGTTGCAGGAGGCCGGCTTCCTTGTTCTTGACGCGATGGCCGGAATCGGTAACCGAGTTGTTGACCGCGTGGAACACCCGCCTCGGAGGCAGTAATACCAGCTTGCCAGCCCGCCGCGATCGCTCATAGAGTGACAGGTAACCCTCGTGATCCAGGGAGAGTAAATCCACGAGACCGTCCCCGGTCCAATCGGTGGCAATAGGGGTGGTTCGCCATTGCGTAACCAAGTCGTTTCGTCCGGGTTCCCACCAGGTCCAGGCGGGCCTGGGAGGTTTTCCTTTCCAGGCAACCTGGAGTACGTGAGGCTTGTCCAGCCTGGGGGCCCGGCGTGTACCGATATTTCTCAATAGAATGACCCGTCCCCAGATGCCGTTGATCAGGATGTCAGGGAGTTGATCTCCATCCCAGTCGGCAATGCTCAGTGTCGAGTAGCCCCACTTCGCCTCGGCGGGACCCTGGATGCTGCCGTTGGGGCCGGCCATGATGCGAAAGGTCGTACCTCCTGCCTGGAGGCGTCTGGGGGCTGCCCAACGAGGGAATTCGATCTTCGGGCCACTGAGGTTCTCAAAAAACTCGACGTAACCTGCAGTATTTCCTGACAGCAGGTCCATGTCGCCATCGCCGTCCCAGTCGTAACCGACGGGTGTCGCCAAGGCTCCGCATTTCAGGGTGTCGGCCTGTTGTTGGAAGTAGCGCGGAGGCAGGAAGCGAGGGGTCCGATTTGCCGTAAAGGTTCCAGTGTTTTCCAGGAACGCGACACGCCCGTCTTCATCCCCGACGATGAGGTCGTGGTCGCCATCCTTATCCCAGTCAAACGCGACCGGGACGATCATTTGCAGGTCCATCGTCAGGGGGTTGCCGTTGCCTTGGGTTAGTCGGACACCAGCGGCATACACGGGTTTGGTTCGTGTGCCCGTATTTTGGTAATAGGTAAAGCCGTCAAGGAATTCGCCACAGAGGAGGTCCAGGTCACCATCCTGGTCAAAATCCTCGAAGTTCGGAGAGGGGCAACCGTAGGTGTCGATAGGTTTTCCGGCTGCCTCGACTTTCACCGGCGGTGCATAGTTGGGGTCGGTCGTGGTTCCCTGGTTATGAAATAAGATTACGAAGCCGTGGAGTTTACCGTTGGTCCACTCTCCCTCGTGATTCCAGGCATCGTCCCAGCCGTAATAACTCCAGTCCTCGATGCCGACGACCAGGTCCAACTGGTCGTCCCCGTCGAAGTCCACGTAGCGCCATTGGTTGTGCCGAACCTTGGGCCCTTTCTTTTGCTTGCCCTGGACCTGGTAAAAGCCGGCCGGTATCGATAGCTTGCGACGTACCTGGAGCCCGGTCTGCGCAAAATCAGGGTACTCGTAACCGGGAGTCAGGACACGTAATTGCCCGTTCACGTAACTTGGCATCACGTAATGTACGGCATGGCTGAGACGACGAGCGGGCTGAAAGATCGGTAAGGGATTGGCTGCCGTATCGCCGGTCTTGTTTTCAAAGAACCAGATACCGTTGGAAGGTTTGTCAGGGCAGGCTACCAGCAGGTCATAATCCCCGTCCTGGTCGGCGTCGAAGGGGACCGGCCAGGCCCACAAACCGACTCCCAGGTCGACGCTGAGCCCCGGGTTGTTGTAGCGCAGGGGCTGAAGTGATTGAGCTGTGCAAGTCGCCATGACGAGCAGCACGTGCAGGGTGACCAGGGAGTAGCTGATGATTCGGGACATGAAATCATTGTACAAGCAGGAGTTACCCGCTTGAAAGCCGGGAGATGAGCGGTCATCGGTTCGGGAATTGCCGTAGATTGCAATTGCCGAGTGTTTTCGCTGTAATAGGGGGAATGTAAAACGTTTCTCCACACCGTGAAAAGGAAATGCCGTGAACAAAAGAAAAATAACGCGTCGTCAATTTACCAGGACCACGATAGCGGCTTCTTCCCTGTTTGCTGCACCGGCCATCCTGCGAGGTCGGAATTTGAACGAAAAACTCAACGTGGCCGTGATTGGATGCGGCGGACGTGGAGCCAGCAACATGCGTTCGGTGGAATCAGAGAACATCGTGGCGGTGTGTGATGTTAATGAAAATAACCTGGAATTCGCTGCCCGGCGTCATCCACGTGCCCGGAAAGCGATTGATTTTCGACACCTGTATGATCATGCCAATGAATTTGATGCCGTGACGGTCAGTACGTGCGAACACACCCACGCCTTCGCGACGTTGCCTGCCCTGCAAATGGGTAAGCATGTCTACTGTGAAAAACCATTGACCCATAACGTCTGGGAAGCACGCGTGATTCGTGAAGCAGCTGATAAAGCCAAGGTGGCAACCCAGATGGGGACCCAGATTCATGCGGGAGATAACTATCGACGCGTGGTGGAACTGGTGCAATCCGGTGCGATTGGAGCAGTGAGTGAGGCCCATGTCTGGGTAGGTCGAGCCTGGGGACGCCAGTCCAAGGCCGATGCCCAGAAAGCACGAGACATTGTCTACGTGCAGGAACGCCCCAAGGAATCCCAGCCGATCCCCGCGAACTTGAACTGGGATCTCTGGTTGGGCCCCGCGCCCAAGAGGCCCTTTCACGAGGTCTATTTTCCTGGACCGAAATGGTACCGCTGGTGGGATTTTGGTAACGGCACGATGTCAGACCTGGGCAGCCACTGGATCGACTTGCCTTTCTGGGCACTCAAGCTGAAGGTGCCGCTCACGATTGAAGCAGCAGGTCCCCCTCCGCACGCAGAAATTGCACCTGCTTCCATGCAGGTGAAATACGAGTACGGAGCACGTGGTGACATGCCTCCTGTCACGGTGAATTGGTACCAGGGAGCCAATAAACCGGCCATCTTACAGGAGAAAAAGATTGCCCAGTGGGGCAGTGGAGTGCTGTTCGTCGGCGACAAGGGTATGTTGTTGTCCAACTACGGAAAACACGTGCTGTTGCCGGAAAAGAAGTTTGCTGATTTCCAACGACCGGAACCGTTTATTGCCAAGTCGCGTGGACATCACGCGGAATGGGTCCATGCTTGCAAGACCGGTGATCCGACGACTTGTAACTTCGATTATGCAGGTTGGCTTACCGAGGCGAATCACCTGGGTAACGTGGCTTTTCGGGCCGGTCAAAAACTGGAATGGGACCCGGTCAACTTGAAGGCGAAAAACGTGCCAGAGGCAGATCGCTTTATCAAGCGTGAATACCGCAAGGGTTGGAAGCTGGCCTGAGTGATCAGCCGGCACCCGCTACTTCGCTAGGCGAGAATCGGCTTCACGACTGATCCATGGACATCGGTGAGGCGGTACCAGCGGCCCTGGTGCTTGAAGGTCAGTCGCTCGTGATCAATGCCCAGCAAGTGCATGATCGTGGCCTGTAAGTCGTGCACATGGACGCCATTTTCAGCGACGTTGTAGCTGTAGGGATCTGTCTCCCCATAGGTGGTGCCACCTTTCACGCCCCCACCCGCCATCCAGACGCTGAAACACCGGGGATGATGATCGCGCCCAAAGTTGTTAGCCGAAAGCTTGCCCTGGCAGTAGTTGGTGCGGCCAAACTCACCACCCCAGATGACCAGGGTGTCGTCCAGCAGGTTACGTTGCTTGAGATCGGTAAGCAGGGCGGCCGAGGCCTGGTCTGTTTCTCGGCACTGGTTTCCGATGGCCTTGGGTAAATTGCCATGTTGGTCCCATCCCTGGTGATACAACTGGACGAAGCGTACACCGCGTTCGACGAGTCGCCGCGCCATGACGCAGTTGGCGGCATAGGTGCCCGGGTTGCGAGCGTCCTTGCCATACATGTCCAGGATGCTGTCCGGTTCCTTGGATAAGTCGGTTGCCTCCGGAATGGAAGCCTGCATGCGAAATGCCATTTCGTATTGCGAGATTCTTGATTCGAGAGCCGGGTCAGCATTGTTGGCCAGTTGCAGTCGATGCAATTCGTTGAGGCGGTCCAGCATCAGGCGGCGGCTGTTAAGGTCGACTCCTTCCGGATTGTTCAGGTAAAGGACCGGTTCCTTGCCGCTGCGAAAACGGACTCCCTGGTACCTGGACGGCAGGAAGCCGCTGCCCCAGAGTCTCGAGACCAGTGGCTGGCCTCCCTTGTTCTTGGTGACTAGCACGACGAAGGCGGGCAGATTCTCGGTCTCGGTTCCCAGCCCATAGTCCAGCCAGGCTCCCATGCTGGGTCGGCCTGGAAACTGGGATCCGGTTTGCAGGTAAGTGACAGCGGGCCCGTGGTTAATGGCTTCCGTGTGCAACGAACGAATCACGCACAGGTCATCAGCAAGCTTGGCCGTATGAGGCAACAACTCGCTGATGGCAGTACCGCTTTCACCATGTTGTGTGAACTTGAATGGGGATCCGGCCAATGGCAAGCTTGCCTGGTTGCCGCTCATTGCCGTCAGCCGTTGGCCACGACGAATTTCTTCCGGTAGCTCGGTTCCATGTTTCTCATTGAGCAGTGGCTTGGGATCGAGCAGGTCAATCTGGCTGGGGCCACCTGCCTGGAACAGGTAGATGACGCGTTTGGCCCGCGGTGCAAAATGTGTTGTTTTTTCAGTGGGCGCAGCCGCTGCTTCACCACCCACCAGGTTTGCCAGGGCGATACCACCGAGTCCCATCCCGAAGCGGTCCAGGAAGGTGCGTCGATCCAGGACCTGGGGATGGTCGTAGCCGGTGCATTGGGGAGGGGCCATGGCAAGGGTTTCCTGGGAAAGGGTTATCGTCGTATCACGCATTCATCAAAGTTCATCAAGGCATTGGCGAGCATCCCAATAGCGGCCAGTCGAACCGCAGGAATCTTGGGGTCCCGGGCGGTATCACCTGTTTTCAGAAAGGTCTCGGCACGTTTGGGATCCTGTTCAAAGTACGTGGTTTGTTCTTCAACCAGCTTGCCCAGGACGGTGGTTTCGGCGGCCGTGGGGCGACGACTGGTCAGTAAGCGAAACATGTCCACGATAATGGCTGTCGTATCATCCTGGTGTTGCTGTACGAGCTTCTGCGCCAGTACGCGAGCGGCTTCGACGAATTGTGGATCGTTCATCATCACGACGGCTTGCAGGGGCGAAGCCGTTCGTTCCCGTTTGACGACACACACATCGCGCTTGGCTGCGTCCAGTGTCATCATCACGGGGGCCGGTCCGGTTCTTTTCCAGAAGGTATAGAGGCTGCGACGGTAGAGGCCTGCACCCTTGTCGCGTCCAACCGGCTTGAAAGAAACGGCGACCTCGTAGGGACGTACGGGCGGTCCACCAACCTTGTTGACCAGCAGGCCACTCACGGCCAGGGCATTGTCACGCAGCATCTCTGCCGGAAGTTGGAACCGTGGCCCTCGAGCTAACAGGCGGTTGTCCGGGTCCCGTTCCTGCAATGCCGCTGTGACCGTCGATTGCTGACGGTATGTTGCGGACATAACCATGGTCTTGAGCAAGTATCGCAGGTCCCATTCATGCTCGATCAGATCGCGGGCCAGCCAGTCCAGGAGTTCCGGGTGACTGGCAGGTTTTCCCTGGCTGCCAAAATCTTCCGGAGTACTGACCAGGCCCTGGCCGAAAAGCATCTGCCAGTAACGGTTGACCGTCGTGCGTGCTGTCAGCGGATGATTGGGAGCTACCAGCCAACGAGCCAATCCGAGGCGATTGCGAGGTTGATCGCGTGGGAAAGAGGGTAACGCGGCCGGTGTGCCGGATTCCACACGCTCCTGGGGATTGTCGTAGGCGCCACGTTGTAGTCGATGCGTCGAGCGGGCACGGTGTCGCTCTCGCATGACCATGATTTCCGTGATGCCATCCACGGTCTTGCTGCGTTGCTGACGTACCTGTTGTAACTGGGCCAGTTGTTTCTGGTAGTCCGTGTCTGCAGTGGCCAGGTAGTAACGTCGTAAATGATCCCGTGATGTCTCGTCAAGTTCATCCAGCGGACGGACCAGTGCTTCCTGTAATGCGGTGCCGTTATGGACCTGCTGGAGCTCGAGTGGTGTGAGTTCTCGATTGTAGACACGAAACTCATCGACCAATCCGTTGGTGAATCCGCGGTCGCGAAAACGTTGGCCAATCGTAATGTTGTCGCCGCCACTGCCCGTGATGTTCTTGTACAGGTTGTCGCGAATCATTTCCTGGTCAGCCAGTTGTCCATCCAGGTAAATTTTCAAACCAGCGGCACGGCTGGAACCATCATAGGTGATAGCGACGTGAACCCATGTCTTGGCTGCAATGGGCTTGCGGGTGCGTACCCGGATGGCGTTGCCAGGCCAGAAATGAATCAGCGAGGCACTCAGGTGCCCGTTTTCCATTAATAGCTGGTAGCCACGACTGGCCGAGTCGGTCCAGGCTCGCGAGCGATGGAAGATCACTGACCGTTCCTTAAGGTCCGGTGTATTCATCCAGAGTGCGACGGAGAAAGGTTGAAACCGGGGGAAATTGCCGACCTTCAAGCCGATACCATCATCGCCACTGAGCTTCACGCCCTTAGCGATTTTGCCGGGTACGCTCTGGTTGGCCCCGTTCTTGAAATCCTCGAAATGAAGATGGGCAACCTGTCCAGGAATGTCTGCTTTCTCCGGACGCTTTTGTAACCAGGCGTCGAAGGCCTCGTCACGGCCCTGGGCCACGGTGGCCAGTTGCTTTTCGGCAGCTTGGATGCTCGTTTCCACCTCGCGGATCTTGCCCTTGGTGGCGTCATTGGTCAGCAGCAGCGTGGGAGTGGGTACCGAGGAAGTGAAATAGGCATAGAGCCCTGCCTCGTCGATGTTGTTGAAAAAGGAAAATAGCTGGTAGTATTCCTTCTGGGTTACCGGATCGTACTTGTGGTCATGGCATCGCGCACATTCCAGGGTCAGGCCCAGGAAAGCCATGGCTGCCGTTTGCGTACGATCCGCCACGTACTCCACGCGGAACTCTTCCGGGACGCTGCCCCCCTCGACCTTCTGGGGATGTAATCGATTGAATGTCGTGGCCAACACCTGTTGGTCGGTGGCCTGCGGCAAGAGATCCCCGGCCAGTTGCCAGGTAATGAAATCATCGTAAGGCAGGTTGTCATTGAAAGCCTTGATGACCCAGTCTTTCCAGGGCCAGACGTAACGATCGCGGTCAACCTGGTAACCATAGGTATCTGAGTAACGGGCAACATCCAGCCAGTTGGTCGCCATCCGTTCACCGTAAGCCGGAGTTTTCAGTAACCGATCGACGGCGTTTTCATACGCCTTGTCGGAATCGTCCGCCAGGAAACCGTCTAGTTCCTTGAGCGTTGGTGGCAGACCGGTCAGGTCAAAGGTCACTCGTCGTAGTAACTGTTCCCGAGAGGCAGCGGGGGAGGGTTGCAGCCCCTCACGTTCGAGCCGGGACAGTACGAAGTGATCAATGGAATTGCTGGGCCAGCCCGCTTTCCGGGTGGTCGGAATGTCCGCCTTGAGGATGGGCTCAAAGGACCAGTGCCGTTGGTAATTAGCCCCCTGTTGAATCCAGCGTTGCAATATTTGTTTCTCGGCTGCCGTGATCGCTAGTTTGGAGTCAGGGGGAGGCATCTGGAAATCAGCATCCTCGCTGAGAATGCGCTCGAGCAACTTGCTCTTCGTTGGTTGGCCAGGTGACAAGACGGCCTTGGCTGCGGCAGCATGATCCAGCCTGAGTTCACCTTGTCGAGCTTCTCCATCCGGTCCATGACACTTGAAACAGTTGTTGGACAGGATGGGACGGACGTCTCGGTTGTAGAGGACCTCGGATTCGTCCTCTGCGGCTCCGGCAACCGGGCCCGTGACGACCAGGAACAGCAGGAGCGTGTATCGAGATAAACGCGGTGGTAAGGAAGCTCGAGGAAAGAAGGCTGAGTAGGGCATGGCTTTATTTCGAAGGTTCCGTCGTTACCAGGTGTAGGCCAGGACACGTTTATTCTAACTCGAACTCACTAGAAACCTAGTAGCTGGCCGTCCACGAGGCTGACCAGTACCCGGCCCGCGTGATTCACGGCCACACCCCAGGCGACTGGGGCAGCTGGCAGGTCAGCGATCCAGAGCGTGGTTCCCTTTTCACGATCGAGTGCCGCCAGGGCGTACCGGGCAGGTTTCTTGCTTTCGGCATCTGCCTCGGCCTCACCGATTTCACCAGCTACCAGGACGACGTTACGTGTCAGAGCCAGTGCCTGCGGATCGCGGAAAGAGACGTCCTGCCAGAGTCCGATCGGTTTTCCGTCTGCCGTCTTGTCAGGAGAGAGTCGCACCACGCGGTTTCCCGTGGCACGAATGACCGTGTTGCCATCGGCAGCCTGGAGAAAATGCCCTCCATGGTAGCGTGAGGGACCGTACTTGGGAGGTGAGTAAAGTAACTGGTCAAAGACACGGACCTGTCCATCTACCAGGAAAAGTTCTCGACCGCGAGGAGATCGTTCGAACATTTCCTTGCTGCTCTTAACCGGAAATTGTTCCTTGGCATCGGCGGGTCGCTTCCACCACTCGTTCTTGAGTTCGTTCAGGCACTTGCCCGTTGCCGAGTCGTAGATAGCTGGCGAAACAACGTTGCCACCGGCCAGGTAAAGCTTGTCGTCGTGCAACAGTAAATGTCCCTGGACGCTCACTCCGGTTACCTGGTCCTCCGCCACGAGTCGACCGGAGGTATTGTTCTGCCAGCGAATCTTTCCGGTGCGAGCATCTAACGCGTAGAGGTGTGTGCCGTCATAGCTGGTAATGCCAGCTGCCGCATAGACCAGGCCCCGGTCGGGATCGACGAGAACGCCGCTCCCAATCGGCCAATTGGAAAGCAGGCGACCATGGACCAGGATCTTGCGTTCCGCCGGAGCAGCACGGAAACGCCACTGCAGCTGGCCACTGACCGCATGGAAACAGTAAACCCAGCCATCGCTGGAGCCGACGTAGACCCGGTCCTGCCAGACTTCAGGTGGGAAACGAACGGGACCGGCCGTATAGGCGGTCCAGAGCAACTTGCCGCTTTCGCTGTCCGCAGCTCGTACCACGCCGTCCAGGCCACTCCAGAAAACACGGTTGCCGGCGGTTACCAGGGCGGTTGACTCTGCCTTGCTGTTGGAATTGAGTTGCCAACGCCGCGATCCATCGGCAGTGACGCTGGCGGCCGTGGTCGCCTGGCGAGCGGGGCCGCCGCGGTAACCGCTCCAGTCATGCCTGGCCGGATCGTTGGCACCCAGGGGTGTCGTGGCAAGCGTTTCCAGTCGCGTGGTATCCGTCGCCTCGGCATTGAATTTAAAATCTCCGGCGCTTCCCAGGGCAATCATGCCGATCAGTGAATGATTGCAGTCGCACATCCAGGGACCCCAGTAGAGCATGCCATCAGAAATAATGACGCCGTCCTGGCAGGCGGGACGCATCAGCGGCAGTCGCCGGGCCTTGGTACCCGAGAGGTCCAGTCGCATGGTCCCGGTATGACGGTATCCCCGGGTGAAGATGCTGTCCACCGTTCCCGTGGCCCGGGTGCAATTGCCCCGGTAGCATTCCAGGTCGGCGAGTAGTTTGCCACTAACAAAATCAAACTTCTTACTGGTCTCGGTTCGGCCCATGGCATACAGGCCGTCCTTCCGAAGGATCAACTGGAAGTTCCCGTGTGGGTAGTCCCAGAGTAACGATCCATCGTAAACGGAAACGGCTGCCAGGCGTGAACGTTGCGGACCGGCAAAATAGAGTCCCTTGTCATTGGCTTTCATGAAGGCGGAACTGCCAAATCCCTTGATCGGGGTTTGGGCCCGGTCGTCGGTCCCAATTGCTGCCAGCGTCTTGGGGTCGGATGTTTTCCATACCTCGCGGCCCGTGGCCGCATCCACGCTGGCCAGGTACTTGTGCGGACTGTAGAGAAACAACTGATCAGCGGCCAGGCAGACGGCTCGACTGTCGATCGGATCCTTGCTCTGGTAGGTCCAACGTATTTTCTGGCTTGCCACGTCGATGGCCAGTAGCACCCGACCAAATCCCCAGGCATACTTGCCGGCATATCCCTTGCCGAGTCCGGACCAGGGCCAGCCGGGAACCTTGCGCTCACCGCGGATGACTGTATCGAGGGGCTCCTGCGGGCCAATCACGGCATAGAGGGTTCCCTTGTCCAGCGCCATCCATTTCCAGACGCCGTCGGGATCAATCTCCGGCGGTATCTTGATCTCGCTGCGCACTTTGCCGGTGGCAGCGTCCAGCAACTTGCAGGAGCGGTCATCTCCCAGGTAGACCGTGTCGGGAGTGGCAATCAGGGTACTGCGATGAATCATGAAGCCCGGTTTGAGAGGCCGTTTCCAGAGATGCGTTCCGTTGTAGCCGTTGATGGCGACAAGCGAGTTGAGCCAGGGCCATTCCCGTTCCTTGAGTGCGATATGTCCAAAAGCCTTGAAGACCCGGCCCCCCGACGAGACAGTGACCTGGGGCATTGGGACATACCAGGGATCCGTCAGGAACTGGGTCAGGTAGGGAGCCCGAGCCTGTTGATCTCGAGATTGAGGATTGTTGTCCGGGCCGTGGTAGGGATGGCTCCAGTCATCGGCGTCCGCAGGTCGTGGTTTCGTGACGGTGGTACCAGCCAGCCACGCCTTGGCTCGTGGATGGATGACACGCAGGACTTCCTGTCGAATTCCAGGCTTGGCAGCGAGTTGGATATCCGCCACGATTGCGGCGTCGGCCAGGTTGCTGGCCAGGTGGATTTTTTCCGGTTGCCCCGCTTCCACGTAGATTCGCGTTCCCAGTAAACCGGCCTGGTAAGCGGCCTGGCGTGTTGCCTCGAGGCCCCCGCTGTCAGCAGCCTGGACATACAAGATCAGCTTGCTGGATTGAGCCAGTTGCACCGGTAACTGGGGATCATGAGGGCCCAGCAGCAGGAGCAGTCCCTGTTGCAGGTTCAGTTGTTTTAGCAAGGAGGCTGGAACCTGCTGGCCCCAGGTGGCGTTCACCGGGCACAGTAGCCCCATGATGACAAGAAGGAAAAGGAAACAAGTTTGACCGCGGGAAACGAATGAACGCATGACACCAGCCCTCCTGCAAAGACGGTTTCGTTGAGCAACGAGATGCCAGTATAGCCGAATGGATGCCGTGAGTCACATCAGGAGGCAGGTACTTACCGCGATAGATTGAAGGAGTCCCAGTTGCCAATGGGTTGCCCATCGCGACGATCTCCCAGCCTTTGGTAGGTATGGTAGTCGATTAGCTCGGAGAAAAAGTGGACGGATCCATCGTTAAGCACGAACTGGACTCCACCTGGATGACGTGAGCGAAATCCATTGGATGTTTGCCAGTTCCCCGTATGACGACAATCCTTTTTCCCGGGGTAACCAGGTTCACCGAGAGCGATCGTGGGGTAATTCATCGGGGCAACGGTAGCGGTCCAGTTTCCATTGAAAGACATCCAGCCCAGTTGCTGGTGAAATGACTTGTTGGGCAGCGTTTCACCCAGGGCAATCACCTGGGCCGTCCCGTCAGTGATGTCACGCATCCTGGCCGCCCAGGCACCGCGTGCAAACGCACCGGAAATGCGATACGCACGACCATCGTTGCCGTGTTCTGCCGGCCCTGTGCCA
Source organism: Planctomycetota bacterium (assembly GCA_036124135.1). Taxonomy (GTDB): domain Bacteria; phylum Planctomycetota; class Planctomycetia; order Pirellulales; family Pirellulaceae; genus JAZADA01. Next base: position 12,967 of record JAZADA010000297.1, read on the forward strand.
AACGTGTTTCCAGGATAGTCCGTACACCAGGACTGACGTGATGGCATCGACGAGCTACCAATGGAGGTGGAGTAACAGGAAATGGCGGGGTCGCGAGCCTGGTTAGTGCCATTCAGGTGCGGTTCGAGATCCGCCGAAGGGCAGAGCAAATAAGGCATGATCAGGGATCGCACCAGTTTCCCGGAACGATGTTTCTGGAATTCAAATTGTTGATCTTCCGTGGGGCCAGCAAGCTTGAAATCCAGCTTGCTGTAGATGGGGTTCTGTTCCATGAAGGGAAGTAGTTTGACGAAAGGGCTGCCCGTGGACGCCTTGTTCCAGGTGTAGCCGTTGCGCGATTGCCTGGTCCAGAAATACAGGCCGTTCGAGGGTAACCTCTTGTAGGTTTCGTGGTAAAAACTCAGAGCAATGCCCAGCTGCTTCAGGTTATTGGAACAAGACAGGCGGCGGGCACGTTCTCGTGCGGAACCAAGCAGGGGCATCAGTTGAGCAGACATGATGCCGGCGACGGAACAGACCACCAGGATTTCCAGCAGCGTGTAGCCAGCGGCGGGAAATCGTGATTGACGGCGAGTATTCACAAGCTTTTGCTCCGCAAAAGAATAGTGACAACGATGTTCTGTGCCGCAGCGTATCCTAATACTTCGGTCGTGGTAGCGAAAGCCTTTTTCCTGGAGACGTTTACTGGCCCACGATGCCGAGTTCTGAAATCGAGGCCCATGGCCCACCATTCACCTCGCTGGTAATGACGAGTCGGACATAACGTCCTGAGGTCTTGTTAAATTTCACGCGCTGGGTGCGTCGTGACTTTTGGAAAACGGCTTTTGCCACAGGATCTCCAAACGTATCCGCCTGTTTGCTGATGTAAATCGCGCAATCCTTCAGTGCTCCGTTCCAACCACCATCCTGCCGAGCCAGGTAGTGTAATCCGCCGATCGTGTATTCCTTGCCCAGGTCGATGACCAGTTCATGAGGATGCTTGTCAGGCTTGGGAGTAAAGCTGGTATGCCAATGGGTAGCAGGTTTTCCATCAAAGGCGTGTCGGCCCAGTTTCTGATTGCCTCGACTTTCGCTGCTGACACGTACTAACTTGTAGTTCTTCTGGGCAATCACGCCTTTCATGTCGAGTTGATTGGCTCGACCAGGTCGACCTGCGGGGCGTGTGGATCCCCATTTGGCCTGGCGATCTTTCTCGTGGTTAGCCGTGTCCATAAAGGTACCTTCCACGGCCGGTTGGTGCGCCTCGGCGGCAAGTTTTTTCATCTGCTCGAGGATTTCCGTGCGGGCATCAGCCAGGTTGCGGCTTTCGCTGACATCGGTGGCCAGGTCGTAGAGTTCCCAGGGCCGGTTGGGAGCGCCACGATAGAGCTTGTACTGGTTCATGCGGACGGCGGTCTGCGTGCCAATTTCCCAGTAGAGGTACTTATGCCTGGGTTGCTTGCGACCGACGGCGTCGGCTCCCAGCAGTTCGGGCACGAACGAGAGACCATCGATGTCGCCCGGAGGGGTGGCGCCCGTGAGTTCTGCAATCGTGGGCATCACGTCAGGGAAATACCAGAGGTGATCGCTAACCTGTCCGGGTTTGATTTTGCCAGGCCAGTAAGCCAGCGCCGGGATCCTCAGGCCACCCTCGTAGAGGTTGCCCTTTTTGCCGCGAAATTCCACGCCCGTCGTGGGGTGAACGTTGGCGCCGTGCAAGCCACGGGGGTGATCCTTGTCGGCGAAATAGTCGTTGCCACCGTTGTCCCCACTGAAAAAAATGATCGTATTCTTGTCCAGCTTCAGTTCCTTGAGCAGGTCGACGATTTCACCGACCTGGCGATCGACCATGCTGACCATGGCGGCATAACGCCGAGCGGGTTCCGACCATGGCTTGTCCTTGTACAGTTTCCAGGCCGGATCGTCGTCGGGGATATCAAAGATGCCGTGTGGGGGTGTGATCGGCAGGTAGCAGAAGAAAGGCTTGTCCTTGTTTTCACGGATGAACTGCTTGGCCCGGTTCACGATCACGTAGTGGGAGTAATTGGTTCCTGTACTCCCTCCCTCGTTTCCTTTGAGTAGCAGTTCCTTGCTGTTCTCGATGATGTATTTTGGATAGTAACTGTGAGCGTGTACCTGGTCGTAGTAGCCCACGAAGGTGTCGAAGCCATGCTTTTCCGGGACCCCGGTGGAGCCGCGACCACCACAGCCCCACTTGCCAAATCCGCCGGTGGCATAGCCTTCCTTCTTCAGGATCGTACCAATGGTCACTTCCTTGGCACGCAAGGGTGTTCCGCCGCCATTGACACGCACGGAGGTGTGGCCGCTGTGCTTTCCGGTCAGGAAGCAACACCGCGTGGGTGCGCACACTGCAGATCCGGCCAGTCCCTGCGTAAACTGGATTCCCTGCCGGGCCAGTTGATCGATGCGGGGAGTCTGGATGGTCTTGCTGCCCATGTACGAGGTTTCGTAATAGCCAAGTTCGTCGGCCATGATGTAGACAACATTTGTCTTGGCAGCCGCCACCGGGGAAACGGTGAGGAGCATCCACAAAAAGAACGGCAGCAGGGTAGAGGTTTTCATCGAGAGTACTCGTATGTGAGGGGGAAATGGCGGTCAGTTACTTGGCTTCCAGGTATCCCAGGCTGGTAAGGAATGCATCGGTCTGCATCATGGTCTGATCAAAGATCTTTTGGCCACCCTTCCGGCGATTGAAAAATCCATGAGCCTGTTCCGGGTAAACGTGGAGTACGGACTTGCTGCCGACATCCTGCATTAATTTGTGATACCGTTGGGCAGTGGCCACGGGGATCAGCTTGTCCTTGTCCCCCAGGAAGACGATGGTCGGTGGAGTCCCTTTGCGGATATTATCGATGGGAGAAATCTCCCGGTAACGTTTTTCCTTGCCGACGCGATCAAATCCATAACCCTGGGGACCGTTGTCATAGACCGGGTTGAAAAGTACCAATGCGTTGGGCCGACAGCTGACCGAAAGGTCTTCCCCTTTCTCGTTTAAGCCGGGGACGGTTGCCGTGGCGGCTGCCACGTGACCACCGGCAGACCCCCCACCCGCCGCCAGGCGATCAGGATCGATGCCGTGTTGCGCGGCATGAGAGCGAATCCAGCGGACGGCGGATTTGCCATCCTGGACACATTCAAAAGGGCTGGTCTTGTGACGACTCTTGACCCGGTAATCGGCCACGATACAGATCATGCCTCGCGATGCCAGGTACTGGGACTGGTCGGTGAACTGGGTCGGTGTCCCGCCGTTCCAGCCACCACCGAAGAAAAAGACGATGGCCGGCCGCTTGTCGGTCGTGGCGTGTCCCTTGGGGTAGAAAAACCACAGGTTTAGCGAGATGTCACCGATCTTCTTGTACGGTATTTTACGGGCACCCAGCTTGGCCAGGGCGCGGTCCGTTTGATCGGACTGGGGTGGTTTCTTGCTGGCAGGTTTCTTTTCCTGCGCGGTGACCGTACCCGGCAGCAGGCAGCCAGCCGCAAGGCTGATGACGAAAATTCGCAGGACAGTATGCATATCAGTTGGTTCCCTGGTTGTTCTTGGAGTTGTTGTTTTTTTTCTTGTTGTTCTTGTTTCGGTTGCGACCCTGGTGTTGCAAGGCCTCCAGCTCCGTTTGTTGTCCCTGGTCGCCCTGCGATTTCATCCAGGCCATGAGCCGGGCCTGGAGGTCGCTCTTGATGTCCGCCAGCTTGGGGTCAGCGGCCAGGTTCTTCCATTCCAGGGGATCGCTATTGAGGTCAAACAATTCCATGCCGGGGCGATGGCGATAGCGTCTGACCTTGTCGGCCGCATCAGCATCGGTCTTGGCCTTTTCTTCCCATGACCTGAAGACCTCGTTCTTGGTGCAGGCGTTCTGGAACCTCACTTCCGGGGTCAGGTTCATGATCAACTTGTACCTTTCCCCACGAATCGAACGAATGCCGAAGAAATCGTTGCCGTTGATGATGCCGCGCGTGGTGTGCAGTGCATAAACGTGTTTCTTGTGTTCCTTGACCTGGCCCAGTAACACCGGGAGGTAGCTTTTGCCATCCAGTACCTTGGCGGGCTTGCCTCCAGCGGCGCTGACGAAGGTCGGCACCACGTCAACATACTCGATCATGGCGTCACTCACCTGGCCAGGTTTAATCTTGCCAGGCCAGGAAGCGATCAGGGCATTTTGCAAACCGTTGTCGTAGCAGGTCCACTTGGCAAAGGGAAATCCAGAACCCTGCTCACTGGTGAAAATGACCAGCGTGTTATCAGAGACCTGGTGTTTCTCAAGCAGCCTGAGACATTCCCCGACCTGGCCATCCAGGTAGGTGATCTCCGCCAGGTAGTTGCTGAAATTGCGACGGGTTTCCGGCGTGTCCACGAAGTAAGGAGGTAAGGTGACCTTGGCGGGATCGTAGCGGGAGGCATCCCCCTTGTTCCAGGGGGAATGAGGTTCGTTGGAACAGGCAAACAGGCAGAATGGAGTCTTGTCCTGGCGACATTCTCCCAGGAACTGGTCAATGACCTTCATGTCCGGGTTGTTCTTGTCAGCCGAGTATTCGAAGGAGAATATGGAGCGTGGTTGAATGTGGGTTTTGCCACTAAGGGCGACCCGGTAACCCAGTGGTTTCAGGTAGTTCACGATGCTCCGGGTCCCAGCTTTCACGAAGGTGTGGTTAGGGTACGCTCCACTCTTGACCGGGTAGATGCCCGTGTAAATGTTGTGCCGTGTGGGAGAACACATGGGGGCAGCCTGGAAGCTGCGAGTAAAACGCATGCCCTGGCGTGCGAGGGCATCGATGTTGGGAGTATGAGCCTGTCCCCCGTAGCAGCCAATGTCACGGTAGGTGCAATCATCCGCAATAATGAACAGGAAATTAGGCGGAGGCGATTTTTCCTGTTCCGCAGGACAGTTTCCAGGCAGCAAGCAACTGGCAAAAAGAGTGATTAGTCCAGGAAGATAAGAGCGATGATTCATGGTAGCGATAGCCAGGATAAAGAGATCTGCGAAAGCGGTTCAACGATTGAACTGCAGGTAACGACTGTCTCGCATACCGATTCAACGTGACAGCGCGGGTGCCTGTTAACCGTGGAAAAGATGGTTCCGGGAAACCATCGCCCTGCGGTTGATGTCCGTGGTTAACGCACTCGAATGCGAGTGCGTGTGATACCGGTCGGAGCAGCAGGGATCGCTGAACGTGCGCCCGGTACCTTGCGTGGTGCGGGTCGGCCAGGTCGTGCGAAGCCCTTGTTCTCCACGGTCCATTTGGCATCCTTGGCGACGGCGTAAACCTTGAAGTGCCGGCGCAGGTCACGGGTGAGGCCACGTGAGTAACCGAAGACCACGGCCAGGCCATCCTTGGTTTTTTGACTGGTTGCCGCGATGCGATCCTGGCCCGAACCGGCCCAGCGGAAGACCAGCAGTATTTCCTTGCTGAAATCAACCTGCTTGAGGATGGCTTGCTGAGCGGCCTTATCCGAAAAGGTCTTGGCCAGGGCCGCCTTGTCCTTGATGGCCGTGGGCTTGTTGGCACTGCCTCTGCCCGTGGCGGATGCGACAGGCTTGATCCCCTTGAGTTCCTTGACGCCGGCAGGTGCCTTGGCGTCTGCCTTGGCGATGGCCGTTATCTTAAGGGGCGTACC
>JAZADA010000298.1:0-2651 GCA_036124135.1 Planctomycetota bacterium
GCGGCCTCAAGGCAGACCGCGTGATCGCACTGGACATGGAGTCGTTTCGTCTCCGGGAAGGAAAAACACTGTTCAAGGGACGTTCCACGGTGACCACGACGGTTTACGACCTGACCACGGACAAAAGCATCGCTTACCAGGCGACGGCACACGACTTCATGTTCCCTCAGAATGGTGCCCGTCATTCCACGGAAGCCACGGAAGCCAGCTTTCGCAGGATGTATGTGCGAGCCCTTGGCCGACACCTGGCCAAGGCTTTTTACACCTATGACCTCCAGGAAGATTTCGCCTACGACGCCACGGCGATCGGACGTTAAGGCCTGCTCTAGAGCTTCGGGGGCTTACGCTTGGGAGCGGGCTTCTTAAGCATTTGAGCCCGATCATTCGCAGCAGGTGCTGGATTGTTATTCCCCCCGCCGCCTCCACGAGGTCGTGGTGCCAGGTCGGTAAAGTCTTCGACCCACTTCCACCCGATCTGCTGATCCAGTTCACGTTGGGCGAGCAGCGCCCAGGGCGTACCGGCATGCTCTTCCACGACTCGTGCCAAGTATTCCTTGGCCTTGTCGCCCGTCTTGCTCAACTGGCTACCGACGGTCAGTTCATCCGCTGGCTGAAGTATCCAGGTGTTACTCTTGGGATTCTTAAACTTAAGGCCTCGCTTCGCCTTCGCAAGCATCGCGTTGTAAGCCTCGGTTCGAGCCTTAACAGCCATCACGCGTCCCATGGCCAGGTCATACCCGGCCTGCCAGCGTGCAGAATTCTCCTGGGGTCGGGCAGACTCACCCAATTTCAACACCTGGTACAACTGATTTACTCGCGGCTCCAGGATCGCTGCCCCTTTTTGAGCCTCGGACAACATCGTGGAAAAAGTAGCTTCATCTCGCTTCACGAACCGGACCTGGGGTTCGGCCATTGGCGTCAGCCACGATTTCGCAGCTGCCTGCATCAACGAAGACCGCATCTTGTTCCCATTAATGCGACGCATGTATTCCTGCGAGGAAACATAATCCGGTTGGTACAACCGCATCCGTTGCGGGTCAAAGAAACGTTTGAAATAAGCTGCATAGGCAGCGGTATCAGAGCGTTTCAAATCTTTTCCTACCTGGCGGTTCGGATGCACTGGAATGTACTGTCCACCTGTTTCAATCGTCAATCGCGTCAGGGCGAAAGGACCGAAACCAGAAGAGATCGGTGCCTGATCTTCACGACTACCAGAAAAATGCAACTTGATCCGTTCGGGCAGGAATGATTCGGGTCCCTGGCTCACCTCGCCCCACTGGGCAGACTGATCAAACTTGGGATCAGGATCAACCCATTTCACCTGGGTAATTTTCCTGCCAAATGGTGCAGGTACACCAACCACGTAAACGGGAATAGCATGCCGGTTACAGATCTTGATCGTTGGCTCCAGGCCACTCTGGTCATCACCAGCTTCATCCGTCACCACGATAAACATCACGTTTCGCTTCGGTTCCCCATCGGTCCCGGACTCGCGATAACTCTTGAACTTATTGGTCGATTTATAGACGGCTTCAAAGACACGCTCGTGGCCGGAATCGTCACGGGCAATGTTTTTCAAGGCATCCTTGATCTCGGTCAGGTTATCCGTGGGATCACCAAGGGGATAGGTGACCTGTTTCCCGAACGCCACCATCGCCGTCAGCAGCGGCTTGCTGGCCTGCTGGCGAAAAGCCGGGTTTCCAGCTGCCTGCAAGACGCCCAATTCTTCATAGATCCGATCAAAGCGATCATGAATCGCCTGGCGCTCACGCATCAAGCTCGCCGACTGGTCAAAAAACCAGACCACCAGCGTGCGTCGCTCCTGCATGGACAACAGGATCTCATGCGTAATACGATCGATCGCCCCGGTAGCCCCGCGTGTGCTCTCACCAACGTAACCTTTAACAGGCAATAATTCGCTGAATTTAAGTCCCGTAGCAACTTCGACTTGCTGGTTCACGGGAATCTCACTCACCACGTCCGTGGTGATTTCCACGGGATTGGGAATGGCTGAAACCTCTGAAATCTCAGGGGCCTGCGACGTGGCCATCTCCGTGTCGGCAAGACTGACAGCCCCGATATCAACCGTTGGCTGGTCATCAAAATAGACTTCCTCGTTGACCTTTAGCTCTTCAACCCGCTCGACTTCCGTCATGGTCAAATCGAGCTTTTCTTCCTCGAAGATCATGGGCCAAAGTCCCAGGCTGACCAACAGGAAGCAATGTACGACAACACTCGCTAAAAAGGCTGTAGAATCCCGATCAAAAGGGGTTTCTTCCTGGCCCGTGTTGACTTGCCACCACGTCTGCAGTTTCGAAAACAACTTCACTTTCAACTCTCCTCTTGCGAATGCAGGTCCTCGTGATCGAAGCTTCGCCTCTCTGAAAATGCCGCTGGCATGATTTAAGTCCTGCTACGGAAGGAGCTTGATACCCCCCAAAGAAACACATCGTTTCTTATTCTTCTCCATTGCCGTACAGAATGCAAGGGAAGCTCTTGGCAATGCGGACTCCTATTTCATTTTCCGCTTATTTTAGCCTCAAACTTAACCCCTCAGCTGCAAATTGTCAGAAAAACCTCCCTGGAAACGGCCCCTTGTAAGAAAGAACGTGCGAGGGCCCCGAATGTACTCATTATCCCCCCAAATATAA
>JAZADA010000299.1:0-4360 GCA_036124135.1 Planctomycetota bacterium
AAATAAAGTGCGAAAAACCGGTCAATCCAAGCGGTTCTCGGCTGGCGTAGGGTTCACCGTATTGGCAACCGATCAGTTGCCCCCAGTACGCCGCCTGCGTTTGCAGCTGATCCAGAAAGCTCACCGGCTGGTTGCTACGACCGGTCACGAATTGGCTTTCATAACAGGCCAATGCAGCTTGCTTCTGCTTCCAGTGCTCACTGATATCGAGAATATACGCTGGTTGGGCGGCGTGCTTGAGATGCACACTGTAGTAGTAATAGATGCGTTCTGGATGGTGCGGATCACCGGCCAAGTTGGACTTGGTTAATTTCGCCCAGAAGCGGGCCGCCTGCACCAACTCAGTTGCAGCGACGTGATCCGGGTGGGCATCAACCCCGTAGGGTGCGAACAGCCAACGAGGCCGTGTCTGTCTAATCACCTCGGCCAACTGGCCGCGTGCTTCGAGGCTGGCCTCCAGGCTCCGGTTGGGCAAACCGAGATTGCCTCGCCAATCCACCCCCAGGATCTCACTGGCCGCGTCGGTTTCCTGGCTACGCAACTCGATCGAACCGTGAGGCGTCGGCTCCCCATCTGTCAAGTCCAGGATACCCACGGCCTGGCCTTCCTGCTTCATCTGCAGGATACCGCCGGCCATCCCCAGCTCGGCATCATCGGGGTGTGGTGCGATCACGAGAACGTCCAGCCCACCATCCGGAAAGTTCATACCTTTTCTCCACCTGGCGTGATTACGTTAGTTACCGGGAAGCTAGATTCAACAGTCGATACCCTGTATGATCAACAACAACAGGTTTTTTGCAACCGTGCAGGCTCGGAAACATCCACCGAGAACCTTATTCCAATCATCCTGGCTTCGAGGTTTCCCCATGAAGGGTCCCTACGAACGACTTAAATATACGCTCCGACGAACCTGGGAATGTCCCGCTTGCTCCCGCCGCATTCAGACGGACGGCACATCGACCGGAAATGTCTGCGAGTGCCAGCTCGGACAACCAGAACATGAGCGTATCTCCATGAAGCTACTCCTGGATGGGATACGACGCACCGAGGTCACGCAGCCGCAGCGCACCCCATCTCCCGTACCCGAGAAACCCGTTTCTGAATCGACCTCCAACCAGGAAACTCCGGGCGATAGCACATCCACCACGGCTTCTAGCGAGTAGTGACCAAAGACCTTAGAACGCGTGTCGCGGACTCTCCGCTGGGTCTTCTCTGCGCAGCATTTTGACGCATCTAGGGACGAAAGCTATAATCTTACGCTAGTCACTGGGGTGTCAGGAGTTACGCATTTTCGCCGACCCCACTGACACTCGCCGTTTTGGAGGACTATGCAGCAATGCCATTTGCGACTCGAACATCCTACTGGCCTGCGACCTGCCTGGCACTGCTGGGTACCCTAACTGCGTTATCCACGCATGCTGCCGAGCAAGCCGACCCGGCCACCTTTACGGCTCCCCAGCTCGAGTTTTTCGAGAAGGAAGTTCGGCCGCTGCTGGTGCAACGCTGCTATTCCTGCCACAGCGGACAAAGCAAGAAACTCAAGGGTAAATTGCGGCTCGATTCACGCGCGGCGGTTCTTCATGGTGGTGACACCGGCCCGGCAGTCGACCTTAAGAAGCCGGCAGCCAGCTTGCTCATCGACGCGGTCAACTACGGCGACGTATACCAAATGCCTCCGGCCGGCAAGTTACCGGCGGCTGAAATCGCAACTCTCAAGCGCTGGGTCGAGATGGGACTTCCCTGGCCAACTGAAAAGGCTCCGGATGGAACCACGGCCATGGAGGAATTTGACCTGGCCTCTCGACGGCAGGCGCATTGGTCATGGCGTCCGGTCGTTCGCCCGCAGTTACCTGCGATCCAGGATGCCGATTGGCCCCGCCAGGACCTGGACCGATTTATCCTTGCCCGTCTCGAGGCGGAAGGCCTGAAACCGGCGCCTCGTGCGCAGCGCCACCAGCTAATTCGCCGTCTTCACCTGGATCTCACGGGCTTACCTCCGACACCCGCGCAAACGGCAGCGTTTCTTTCCGATGAGACACCGGGTGCCTATGAAGCGCTTGTGGACCGGTTGTTAAAATCACCTCATTTCGGCGAACGTTGGGGGCGCCATTGGCTGGACCTGGTCCGCTACGCAGAATCACGAGGGCACGAATTCGATTACAACGCAGCGAACGTTCACCAGTACCGGGATTACGTGATCCGTGCACTCAACGCGGATCTTCCCTACGATCAGTTTGTACGGGAACACCTGGCCGGAGACCTGCTTCCCAACCCAAGAACCCATGCTACCGAAGGGTTTAACGAATCGATCCTGGGCACGGGCTTCTGGTTTCTCGGCGAATGGGTTCATTCCCCGGTGGACATTCGCCAGGACGAGTTGGACCGCTACGACAACATGATCGACGTCATGTGCAAGACGTTCCTCGGGCTAACGGTTTCCTGTGCACGCTGCCATGACCACAAGTTTGATGCCATTACCCAGGAGGACTACTACGCACTGGCCGGCTACCTGCAGAGCTCCGGTTATCGCCAGGTTCGCTTTGACACGCTGCAGTCTAACCTCAAGGTAGCTCGCCAACTGGCATCTTTGCAGGAGAAGGCCCAGCCGGCACTGGTCGCGGCCACTGCCGCTGCCCGTCACAAGACCCTCGCACGGCTTGAAGACTATCTCCTCTTTTCCCTCCAGGTGATCGGCACGTTACCGGCGCCACACGCAGCTGACCCTGCCAAGGAAGTCGTCTTCATGGACTTCGAGAGCGGAACTTATGGTGACTGGAAAACGACCGGAACCGCCTTCGGGGATCGACCCAACACGGCGGAAACAATCGGCAAGTACCAGGGGGACGTATCTGCCGCTGGCAAGTTCTTCGTCAATTCGCACAGCATTCGTAACGGCAAGGACGTGAAACACGATGACGGAGCACGCGGAAGACTCACCTCACCTCCCTTCACCGTAGGCCATCGCTACATCCGCATGCTCGTCGGTGGTGGAGCACATCGGGGCAAAACCTGCATCAACCTGGTGCGGGACGGAAAAATCGTGGGAACGCTCACTGGGAAAAACAATAACCGCATGGAAACTCGCTGGCTTGATGTCGGCCCGTTCCGCGGCCAACTCTTAACCATTGAAGTCGTGGACGAGGTGACTGGCTCGTGGGGCAACATTGGCCTGGACCATGTTGTATTCACCGACCAGCCCCCCGGCGTGCGACGTCCCCACCAGCAACTGGCGGCCAACCAGCAAACCCATGTCAGCGAGAAAGCTCAGAAGGCCAAGCTCAATCCGGCAATTGCCCTGGCCTGGACCCAGCACTTGCTGGCCGAACGGGACAACCGCCACGATCCGTTCTACACCTGGGCGCAGTTAATCACCAGGGCTGGCAAATCGCTACCGACCGACGACGCCGTTGGAAAACAACTGGAGGCCTGGGCAAAGGGCGTGGTCACGGCTTGGTCACTCCCGGAAGAGGCCCGTCTTCTTGTTGACTACGCCACCCTTCCCGCCTCGAAATTCAAAACTGACGGACCAGCCTTCGGCACCAGTCCGCGACGCGTGGGCCAGGTCACGCTTTCACTGGATGCCAAGTCCCCGATCACCCAGGTTTACGGCCGCGCTGCCGCTGTCCGGACCGCAGACTGGGCCAAGCTCAACCACCAGGCTGGCCAACAACCGGATGTTGGCGCACTGGGTAAATATATCCGCTCCGGCCAGACACATCGCACTCCCACCTTTACCGTGCAGCAGGGTAACGTACACATCCTGTTACGAGGGGATGGCCACATCTACGCGGCAGTCGACTCCCATGCCGTCATCCAGGGACCGCTGCACCGAGTACTGACAACTTCTTTCAAGAACAACGAGGGAAAGCTCAAGTGGGTAACCATGAACCTGGCCGCCTACCGTGACCACCGGGCCCACCTGGAGATCACCGGCGCCGGCAACACTCCAACCGAGGTGTTGATGGTCGTGGAGGGGGGACGCGCACCTGCCTTACCTGAGGATCGCCCCGACCCGCTTGCAATCGCCCGCCTGGACCCGGCCCAGGGTACTTCAGCAGCAGACCTGGCGATTACCTACCGCGACATCTTGAAACGTGTTTCAGGACAACTGGCCAGCGCCCCCGGCAAACTCACCCCACCCGAAGCAGGTTTGCTGACATGGATCCATCGTCATCCCGAGCTTTTTTACCTGGGCGACCCCGTCGCCACGGCTGAACTGGAAAAAGTGAGTGCACCGCTCATCGCCTCTCGCAAGCAACTGGTCCAGCAGATCCAAACGACATCCCGACTGGCACCCGCCATGGTCGATGGATCCGCCGAGGATGAATTCCTTTTAATTAGGGGCAACCACAAGACGACC
>JAZADA010000300.1:0-3230 GCA_036124135.1 Planctomycetota bacterium
GGTTTTGACATACGTCAGCAGGTCACTGACATCCTGTTGACTGGGTTCTGCACCAAGCATCGTGGAAGTAATACTTTTTCGCATGGCAGCATTCAGATCCTGCTGCCAGCCATGCCAGGTCCAGGGAGCGGTTTCCACCAACCCATAAAGTGGCAAAACCGTCTTAAAGGTAAAGGCCGTTCCGTCATTAAAGGTATCCATCCGTTCAGAATTGATACCGCCTTCATAATGGCAGGAATGGCAGCTATACCACTGATCTAGACTTCGCTGGGCATCATGAAAAATAACTTCGCCGCGTCGGGCCGAGGTCATTTCAATCGTCTTGCCGAGGGCAATTTTTCGAACAGGCTGGCGCTTGTCCAGGTCAACGACCTGGATCGCATCCTGCAGGTAATTAGCCACGTAGACGAGATGATTCCGGGATCCAAAACGCAGTCCCATGGGACGTCCACCAACGGGAATCCGGTAGAAGCGGTCTTGATCGCGTTGCAATTCCGGAACCAGGTGATCGGTATCACCATACTCTTGAAAGGGTGCGTCATGCTTACGGTAGACAAGCACCTCGTGGCTTCCGGAGGCAGTCACCGCAATACGATCTTCCTGGGGGCTTAGCGCCAGGCCATGCGGATCCCCCACGGCTTTTCCTCGCACATCCAGCGAGAAAGCTTCGCGGCGCCCCGGTTGACCTAATCGCACACGTCCCAGTCGACTGGCCAGCACCCATCCACGCTGAATGTTCGTCCTGGTAATCGGGTTATGGTGGTAGAACATCCAGGGAAAATAAGCGTACTCACCGTCCTTGGAAACCTGCATGTGTCCCACGTTAATCGCCACGAATCGTTGCAATGAAATCATCTTGTTCGTTGTCGTATCGACCACGGAAACCCCACCATCACCACTGGCTCCCACGGCCAGTCGTTTTCCATCGGGAGACAGGGCCAGGTAGCGAGGCCAGCGCCCCACATCAATACGCGTCACGAGCTTACGTAGCTGCAGATCGATCACACCGACCTGGTTTGCAGCAGCCAGGGCGACGTAAGCCCGTTGATTATCAGGACTGATGGTCACTTCGTGCGGTTGCCACCCAGTATGAATCACGGCGATCGGCAGCAGTTGCTTTCCGGATATTTCCAGGACGTGCACGTCTCCGGAATAGCTACAACCCACGTAAACCCGCCGGGACTGCGGTCCCAGCGTCACGGCCACCGGACGTTTTCCAACAGGCACTTCATCCCAAACGACCCCTTCTTCGAGACCTACCAGGCTCAGCGTTCCGGAGGTCTGGTTCACGGTCACGGCCCAGGTATCCGTCGGATTCACCACCAGGTCCACAGGGGAACGGTGATTGGCCAACGGGTGGGTGACCTCCTGGGACTGGACTGATCCGTTCATCACCAGGGCAATACAAAGCAGCAACAGGGAATTCCAGCATCCATATCTGCGCATTATCGTTCCTCTTCCAGCGAAAACATGCTCACCAGGTTTCGATTTGAACAGCCTGGCCAGCGAAGGTCATTCCTCGTCATCGCGTAACTGGGCCAGCACGCTGTAATCTTCCAGCGTCGTGGTATCACCTACCGTTTCCTTACCGGAAGCGATATCTCGCAACAGGCGCCGCATGATCTTACCGCTGCGTGTTTTGGGCACGGCACCCGTAAAACGAATATCATCCGGCTGGGCCAGGGCCCCAATTTCCTTGCGTACGTGTTGCTTCAACTCATCACGTAGTGCGTCACTGGGTTCCGCATCCAGTAGCGTTACAAAGACGGCAATGGCCTGGCCCTTGATCTCATCAGGCCGACCTACTGCAGCTGCTTCTGCCACGTTGGGATGACTGACCAGTGCACTCTCCACCTCGATCGTACTGAGCCGATGACCGGATACATTGATCACGTCGTCAATGCGTCCCATGATCCAATAGTAACCATCATTATCGACCCGGGCATTATCACCCGCCAGGTACTGGTGTGGCACTTTCTCCCAGTACTGCTCCCGGTATCTTTCTTCGTCACCCCAAATCCCTCGCAACATCCCTGGCCAGGGATGGGTAATGACAAGCAAACCTCCCATGTTGGCATCGACCGGATCACCCTGCTCATCCACCACGGCCGGCAGGATACCGGGCAATGGCTTGGTACAACTGCCTGGCTTGGTCGCAATCGCACCGGGCAGCGGCGACATCATGATGCCACCGGTTTCGGTCTGCCACCAGGTATCGACGATCGGACACCGTTCCCCGCCAATCATCTTGTGGTACCACATCCAGGCTTCCGGATTGATTCCTTCTCCAACGGTACCCAACAGGTTCAAGCTGGAAAGGTCATGCTTGGTAACGTGTTCATCACCCCACTTGATAAATGCACGAATAGCCGTCGGTGCGGTGTACAGGATATTGACTCGATACTTTTCGATCAGTTCCCAGAATCGATTTTCTGCAGGCCAGTTCGGAGCACCCTCGTACATCATCACGGTGGCACCCGCAGACAGCGGTCCATAAACAATGTAACTGTGGCCCGTAATCCAGCCACAATCAGCCGTGCACCAAAAGATATCCTCTTCGCGACACTCGAAAACCCATTCAAAGGTCTTCTTGGCAAAGAGGTTGTATCCAGCCGTCGTATGCCGGATCCCCTTGGGTTTACCGGTCGACCCGCTGGTATACAGGATAAACAATGTGTTTTCGCTATCCAGGGGAGTGGCCGGGCAATCCGCAGACACCTCGTCCACAAGGTCATGCCACCAGAAATCACGATCGGGCTGCATGGTCACATCGTTACCAACACGTTGCAGTACCACGCACTTTTCCACGGTGGTTGATTTCTCCAGCGCTTCATCGACAGTTGCCTTCAGGGGCAACGGTTTACCGCGACGCCAGGCAGCATCTGCTGTGATCTGCAACTTCGCCGAAGCATCATTGTTTCGTTCCGCAATCGCCTCCGCAGAAAAACCCGCGAAGATTACTGAATGAATGGCGCCCACCCGGGCGCACGCCAACATGGCGATGGCCAATTCGGGAACCATCGGCATGTAAATCGAAACCACGTCGCCAGTCTCTACGCCCAGCTTCTTGAGCACATTAGAAAACTTGCAGACCTCGTGATGCAGTTGCTCGTAGGTCAACGTCCGCTGATCGCCAGGTTCTCCTTCCCAGATAATCGCTGCCTTGTTGCCCCGACTTTCCAGGTGCGCATCGAGGCAATTGTAAGAAACATTAGTTTCACCTCCGACGA
>JAZADA010000301.1:0-5673 GCA_036124135.1 Planctomycetota bacterium
GTCTTGACGACCTGTGGCAGGAACATCTTGCCGGCTCCAAAAAGGTCGCCAACGTGGGTCATTCCTTCCATCAACGGGCCTTCAATGACATCCAGGCATTGCGCCGCTTCCTGCCGAGCAGCTTCGGCATCTTCCACGATGAACTTGTCGATTCCCTTGACGAGTGCGTGGCAGAGTCGCTCGTGAACCGGTTGCTCGCGCCAGGCCAGGTCCTCGCCCTGGCTGGTACTACGTTTGTTGTCGATGGTCTCGGCATGCTGTAGTAATCGGTCCGTGGCGTCGGGGCGGCGGTTGAAAAGTACGTCTTCAACGTGTTCGAGCAGTTCGGTGGGGATTTGTTCGTAGACAGCGAGTTGCCCGGCATTAACGATTCCCATGTCCAGGCCCGCCTCGATAGCGTGGAAGAGAAAGGCTGCATGCATCGCTTCTCGTACCGTGTCGTTGCCACGAAAGGAAAACGAAATATTACTTACACCACCGGAAATTAAGGCGCCAGGACAGGATTGCTTGATCTGCCGGATCGATTCAATGAAATTGATGGCGTAATTGTCGTGCTCTTCGATACCCGTTCCCACCGTCAGGATGTTCGGGTCAAAAACAATGTCCTGGGGAGGAAAGCCAACCTGCTCGGTTAAGAGTTGGTAAGCACGTTGGCAGACGGCAACCTTGTCTTCGATTTCCGTGGCCTGGCCCGTTTCATCGAAGGCCATGACGACGGTTGCTGCACCATAGCGACGAATGGTTTTTGCCCGTTGCAGGAATTCTTCCTCGCCATCCTTGAGGCTGATGGAATTGACCAGTGCTTTTCCCTGCACGCATTTTAAACCGGCTTCAATTACGGACCAGCGCGAACTGTCGATCATCACGGGGACCCGTGTGATGTCCGGTTCCGCGGCAATCAGGTTCAGGTAACGCGTGATGGCAGCCTCGCCGTCCAGCAAGGCGTCATCCATGTTGATGTCAATGATCGAAGCCCCGTTTTGTACCTGCTGCAGTGCGACTTCGACTGCTGGCTCATATTCTTCGCTGCGAATCAGTCGGGCAAACTTGCGCGAGCCGGTAACGTTGGTTCGTTCCCCGATCATCGTGAAGTTGCTTTCAGGACGTAGTGTAAAGGCCTCTTGTCCGCTCAGTTGCAGGTAAGGGCTTGCTTCAGGAGGGCGACGTGCCGGCGCGCCACGAACCAATTCAGCAAAGGCCTGGATGTATTCAGGTGTTGTTCCGCAGCAACCACCCAGGATATTAACCCATCCCTGCTCCACGAATTCGCGCATGGAGGCAACCATGTCTTCCGGTGTCTGATCGAATCCGCCGAATTCATTGGGCAGTCCCGCGTTGGGATGGCAACTGATGTAAGTCGGAGCAATCTTTGATAACTCCTGCAGGTAAGGTCGGATCTTTTCCGGGCCCAATGCACAGTTGATTCCCACGCTCAAGAGATCGAAATGAGCGACCGAGTTCCAGAAGGCTTCAATGGTTTGTCCTGATAGGGTACGTCCAGCGGCATCGGTGATGGTAACGGATGCCATCACCGGTAGATGGACATCGTGTTCATCGAAATAACGAGAGATGGCAAACAGGCAGGCCTTCAGGTTGAGCGTGTCAAAAGTAGTTTCTGGAAACAGGATGTCCACGCCGGCCTCGACCAATGCTGAGACCTGCTGGTAATAGGATTCCACGTGCTGGTCAAAAGTGATGGCGCGATAACCTGGGTCCTCAACGCGGGGTGACATGGATGCTGTTTTGGTCGTGGGACCAATCGATCCTGCAATGAACCTTGGCTGATCCGGCTTTAGTTGGAGTGACTCCTGGATCGCTTCACGGGCACAGCGCACGGCCGCCGTGTTGAGCTCTCGCATGTGCGATTCCATGCCAAACTCTTCCATGGCCACCGGGCTTGCGCCAAAGGTATTGGTTTGGATGATGTCAGCACCGGCGGCCAGGAACTGCCTGTGAACCTCTACCAACGACTGTGGGTGAGTCAGGGCCAGCACATCCACGAAGTTCTTCAGGTCCTTCTGGTGATCCGCAAACCGATCACCCCGCATCTCTTTTTCGGTAATTCCCATACCGAAGATCGTGGTCCCCATGGCACCATCGAGAACGAGTATTCGTTCGTTTAGCAGGTCGGCTAATTGTGTTGCGGTTGTTTGTGAGAACTGCTTGGGCATGTAGTTGTGTGGCTTGCAAAGAGTCAATTGTGAAAGGTGGCCGAAAATCGAGTATCCCAAACGCCCCTCTTTACCGCAACATGGCGCTTTTCGCTAAACTGTTGATCTCCTGGTGGAGCCTGTTCTAGCTGGGCAGGTTCAGGGCCATCCAGCTTTTCTAACCCTTCAAGTTTCTCTCGTTTGAAGACCGATAATTCTCTACAGCGGTCTGATTTTATGCGTGTGCGTCATCACGCATTAACAAGCCATGTTGGCTGATCGTTCGCGAGGGCTAGGACTCATGAATCATCAGCACGCTTCCGTGGACAATGAATCTCACCTGGTGACAGTCCAGTCGCCAGATGAACCATCTGTTGTAGCGTCGATGGTTGACCAGGTGCCTGTCCTGGTTTCACTACCAGAACTGGCAACACGAGCCAACCAGCGGGCGCAGGAGAAGGAGTCCTTGCGCTTGCAGTCCGGCCGTTTACGGAAACTGAACTGGCGTCGTCTGTCGGTCGGTTTCACTGGGAAAATGGCCGTCGTTGGAGGCATGCTGGTACTCACGCTGGCAACGTACTGGGGCTTGACCAGCCAGGAGTTGCGATTGGTGATGCCCGGGGCTAACTCGGAAATAATCGAGGCTCGCCAGGATGTCTCTAAGCCGGATACGTTGCATTTGACTTTCCAGGAAGAACTTTCCATGGAATCAGTTTTCATGGAAGAGGTACGGTCTGACGCAGACTTGTTGAAAGTAACAGAATCGGAATCGACCGGGTTGCTAGAGCGACATGCGCCGGCGCGGGTGGGGCAGTTAATCGTGCAGCCGGTCGACCCAGTACTAACCGCCCGGCGCAAAGTTTTGTTCCAGGACGAAGAGGGAGATGATACGCAGCAGGTATTGAAATCGGTGCCTCGTTGACCGGGGTAGATGATGGGCTTGGAACACGATGTGGTTTTCGAAAAACGATCAGGTGCAGAATCATGACGACGCTTAACCAGGCTTTTATCAAGGTTTATGCGAAACAGGGGCCCGGTTCAAAGTCCGATCTTGGTGCAATTCGCATGGGCCCGCAGGGAGTCCAGTTGCGTGTGGATGCGGGAACGGATGCGGTGCGTGCGCCGGAAATAGTTGCCCCTGCTATCGATGCGATTGCGTGTGGACAGGATATCTCTGGCCAGGAGGCTAGTGCACACATCGTGACCTCGGGGCAAGTAGCCATGGCTTCAGGAGGCACCGATAGCATGGTGACCGTGGAGACAGAGAGAGTGCCGGCACTGGATCATATTGCCCAGGGAACCGAGCAATATGCGGCGAGTTGCGTGAGGAGTCCTTTGCTGGGTGCAGAGATCCGCTGGCCAGCAGTCAGCCAATCCTTGGTACGGGAGGCTTCGGAATCATTGCGGGCAGCAGGCATGACCCTGGTGCAGGCGGTCGAAGAAGGCATGAGGTACCTTGCCATCACCAGTGCCGTAACAGGTGTGGGCGTCACGACAACGGCAATTTGCCTGGCTCGTGCAGCGGCCCAGCAAGGGCTTCGAGTGGCCCTGGTCGATGCACATTTTGCCGACCCGCAGTTGGCCGGGGAAATGCATTTTAAAGCATTTCGATCGTGGCATTCAGCGGCTGGCAGCCAGCAACTCCCGGTTCCGCTGACCAAGGAAGGTGTCACGTTTTATCCGTTGCAGCTTGATTCGGACGAGGATCTTACCGATTGGACACGTCCGACGCTGTTGCCATCCTTGCAGCAGGTTGCTGCTGGCCACGACCTGGTGGTCCTGGACGTCGGATCGGTATTGGTCGCCTGGGGATATGGATTCAGCCGGATCGTGAAAAACGTGATTGATGGAGTGGTCATGGTAAGGGATCGGCGGCAGGTAGATGCCTTTGCGGTGGAGTCGGCCATGGACCGCCTCAGGCGCGCGGGCCTGGAAGTGGTTGCGGCAGATAATTTCGTGTCTTAACAGCTAGGTGGATCACGTGGATGCCACGTGGTCACTGTTTTGGGAGTCAATGGCAAGCCATGTACCAATCGCACTGGAAGATGTCCTGTCGCCCCTTTGATCATGGTTACGATGGACGTTTCTTTTATCCTAGCCAGACCCATCATGGGACCATGTTGAAATTACGCTATGCGATCGAAAATCGCCGCGAATTAGCTGTGCTGGCAGGGGATTCCGGTACGGGCAAAACATTGCTGGTACATCATCTTTTGCGTTCATTGTCGTCTGAGAATCAACCTCGTTGTCATATCGTATTTCCTCGTTTGCCAGTGGCAGAATTGTTGGTTTACGTGACGGATCAGTTAGCTGGCCGGGTTTCGGAGGAAACAGTTGACCTGAGAACGTCCGTCAATCGTTTTGAGAACGTAGTGCGTTCGGCAGTTGAATCGGGACAACATCCGGTAGTCGTGCTGGATGAAGCTCACTTGATGTCCGACCCACTGGCCCTGGAGACCTTTCGTTTGTTATTGAATTTCCGGCATCATGATTGTTGCATGTTTACGCTGGTGCTGGTTGGTAACCGCCTGTTACTGTCGACCCTGGAGGGTTCCTTGGAGCTGCAGGGACGCGTTGACAGTTGTTCCCTGTTGCAGCCTCTGTCCATCGATGAGACGATTGGTTACATCCAGTTTCGTCTGGCAGCAGTGGGCGTTGATCAGCCGATTTTTGATTATGCTGCCCTGGAGGCGATCCATTATGGGGCCAGTGGCAATCCGCGTGTTATTAATCGCATCTGCGACCTGGCATTACTGATGGGCTACGCCCAGGAACGCCATGAAATCGGTGTTGAAGAAGTGCATGCCGTTGTCGAAGAGGCCATCGTTCCTATCGTTCCGTGAATATGTCTGACGAAGTTTCTACAGAACGGCCTACCCAGGTTCCCTTTCCGTCTCCGGACGTGGTCGTGGGACTGCTCTTGATCATGCTATTGGCTGCGATGCTAAGAGCGCAACACGTGGGTGAACCACTCTGGCTGGATGAACTCCATACGGCCTGGGTGGTTGAAGACGGTGTCAGTGATGTTGCTGGGCGAGCCGCAGCGGGGAACCAGGGGCCTGTTTTTTACTATGCCCAGTGGTTTGTTAGTCAGACGGGTGAAAACAGCGTATTCAGGTATCGTTGCTTGAGTCTCGTGGCTGGATTGCTACTGGTTCCTGTCGTATTCCTGGTAGTTCGAGAGGCCTGTGGTAATGCCTGGGCCGGCTGGCTGGCGGCCCTGGTGGTGAGCGTGGATCGTTTCAGCGTGATTTTTTCATGTGAAGCACGCCCCTATGCATGGGTTCAATTGGTCACCGTGATCCACCTTCACCTGGGGTGGCAATACCAGCGGGGAGGTGCAGCAGTCATCCCTACTCGACCCAACTGGGGACGCGTGGGTTGGATTGCTAGTGGAGCACTTTTGTTTCATCTGCATTACACAGCGGTCCTGATCCTGGTCGCCGAGGTCGTGGCCTGGCTGGTGTTGCAGGCGGTGGCTTTTCGCGCTGGAACTGCAAGGCACACCATTAGGAAGCTGGAT
>JAZADA010000302.1:0-15186 GCA_036124135.1 Planctomycetota bacterium
CGAATCCGATCAATCGCAGGCTGCCAGTCGGACTTCTCGGGACCCTGGTATCTCAGCGTGATACAATCGACCCCTGTTTGAGCGGCCAGGGCAAGATTTTCATCGGACATGGGTGTCAATACAGATGCGAGCTTCATCAACCAACTTCCTTTGATCGATACCAGGTCAATGCATGGTAAGTTTACGCAGGTGAGCAGGCGAAACGTCGGTAAAGGACGCGCCCATTCCTCAGCCACCGCGACACATTGTAGCAGATACGGACCTGCCAACAGATCCAGGGCAGACCGAACCGGCCTGCATGCTGGCTTACCGTCAGCCACCGCCCGTTCGGCAAACCGGTGCCCTGCCGTAAGAAAGCGGGGCCCCGGCCCCCAGGGCTCGCTGTTGATACGCAATCATCGCTGCCAGGGCTCGTGCACGAGCCACCTGGGCCAGTTTTTTCTCGTACTGGTCAAGCTGTACCATCGAAATCTTCAACTGCGTTTCGTTCTTGGCCAAGGTTCCCTCGAAATCCGTCAGTGCTTTGACCGCAGCCAGGTAGTCCGTGTTTTGGTTATTCAACACCCCCTCGCTACTTTCCTGGCCCTGCTCGGTTTTCAAGTGACTGGCAACTCGTCGTCCATCGACCCATTCCTCGGCCAACCAGAGATGCCCTTCCTTGCATGCCTCACTGCACGACTTGAAAACACATCGCAATCCACTACGTGTTCCACTCTTGTATTGCTCGTAGACCAGCGGACGACCTCCCTCGTCCCAGCACAACAAGGATCCATGGCGTTTCCCGACCACGTAAGTCGCACAAATCATGGGCGTCCCATTGTCATAGCGACCAGCCAGGGGTCCGAACAACTTGGTACCACGACGCGAGACAAACAGGTATGGCTTTCCGTTAGCATGGTTAATCTTGGCAAACTGGCGCGAGGCCTCCTGGCGTGCCAGTCGCGTATCATAATCACGCTGATCGACCTGCATTAATTTACGCACGTCGACCTTCTTGCCACTCTGCAATTGCAGGTGAAACGCATCGGCCGGATGCTGAAGTGTGGTTGCCGGTTCCTCAGCAGCGACGCAAGCGATTCCCGGCGTTACCAATGGAACGGCCAACACAACACCCACAAACATCAAGAAACTCAAGCCGATCGCGGCAATTCGGTTCTCGTAGTGACGAGCCATCTCTGCTCTCTCCTCCAGGGGCTGTTGCATGCAATAACATATTCCATGATACGACAAACGCTGGCAGCATTATAAGATTTTCGCTTCGGTTACTCAATGTTGGCCACGAGCACCTCGGCCGGCAGCCCACAAAAAAACGTCACGAAAATGCCAGCCAGTCATTCACAAATGCTTCCAGGCAAGCCGTTCGAGCGCTCTAACCATGATGCCAAGTAACCGTCTCTTTTCAGAATTTTCTACCGTGCGTCCATTGAGAAACAAGCCTTCACTGGATTATCATCAAAAAACCGATTACTTGTTCACACCTAACACGGGAGTTCCCCATGACCTACCGCGCCCTGACCTCGACCTTGATGCTGTGCCTGTTTCTATGCCTGCCTTGCCAGGCAGCTGAGTGGAACCAGTTCCTGGGCAGTACGGGACAGGGGGTTAGTGGTGAGAAGAACCTGCCGACCCAATGGGACTCCACCCGGGGAATCCGCTGGAGCATTCCACTGGCAGGACAATCCAATTCTTCGCCCGCGGTTACCAGCAAACGGATTGACCTGACGACGCAGAAGAAAGACCAATCGCTGTGGATCATCTCGATTGACCGCAAGACAGGCAAGCTATTACGTGAAACACGTGTCGGCCAGGGGAACCTGGTAGCCAAGGGGCCTGCCAATCTGTACGCTCACCGCCATAACGCGGCCACTCCCTCGCCGATTGCGGACGAAAATCATACCTGGGCGTTCTTCGGAAACGGCCTGTTGGTTTGCCTGGAAGCGAAGACCGGCCAGGTCGTTTGGCAGCGTGACATGGTCAAGGACTACGGGGCCTACGACATCACCTTTGGAATGGGCTCCTCACCTCGCATGTGGGGCAACTTGCTCTACGTTTCCTGCATGACCAAGGGAGTTTCCTACGTGGTGGCCCTGGACAAGAACACGGGAAAACAAACCTGGAAAACAGAACGCAAGTTACCTGCCAAGGACGATGGGCCCAATGCCTATTCAACACCATCGATCTTCCAGCACAATCAGCACTCCGCCCTGCTCATTTCAGGATCTGATCACGTGACCGCCTACGACCTGAAAAATGGTAAACAAATCTGGGTCAGTAGCGGACTGGATATCGCAAGCCCCTATGGTCGCATCATTGCCTCCCCGGTCTCTGCTGCCGGAGTGGTGGTCGCCACATCGGCAAACCCAGGGGGAGGTGGCCTCGGCCACGTGATGGCATTGGGCACTGACGGTCATGGTGATGTCACGCAATCACAGCGGCTATGGAAACTCGGCAAGACGACTCCTGATTCCTCGACCCCGGTCTGCTACCAGGGAAAAGTTTACCTGGTAACCGACAAGGGGATCGCCACTTGCCTGGACCTTAAATCAGGAAAGCAACATTGGCAAAAACGTCTCCCACAGGGACCATATCACGCTTCGCTGGTTGCTGGTGACGATCGCGTTTATTTCCTCTCTACCGATGGCACATGTTCCGTCGTGAGCAGCAAGAAAGATGGTAAAGTACTCTCTACCAACAAGTTAGCAGGCACGTTCTACGCGACGCCCGCGATTAGTGGTGGAATTGTCTACCTGCGAGCCTACGAACGGCTCTATGCAATCGGAAAATAAACGCCATCTTTGCCGTGTTTTGTTCAAAATCCAATTGGCGATATAAATCATGGCATCTTATACTTAGAAATGATCTCTTTAGGCCCGCCTTTATTCCTTCCTTCGTTTTTTATCCTGGGTCAAGAGCAATCACTTTCCACGCCTTATTTTTTCCTATTTCGTCTGGAACCGTTTACCATGAAAAAATCACCTCGTCGGGGTTTTACGCTTGTAGAGCTCCTGGTCGTTATTGCCATCATCGGCATCCTGGTCGCCTTGTTACTACCGGCGGTTCAGGCAGCTCGCGAAGCGGCTCGCAAAATGTCGTGTGGCAACAATCTTAAGCAACTAGGTATTGCTCTTCACACCTACCATGAAACGTACAAGAGTCTGCCGCACTGTGGCATGTACTTCTGGACGCGACAAACCAAGAATGGTTTTGCCTGGTACAACAGCAGCAAGGGCGGCGTGCTGGTCAAGTTACTTCCGTTCATCGAACAGAACTCTCTTTTCGAGGACCTGGACTTTGCCCGGGCCGGTTGTCAGCCAGGCACAGGGGCCAGTGGTCCCTGGTATATCCTGAGTGATAACCCACGGCAGTTCGAGGATAAAAAGGGGACGGACGGCAAGTTCCATCGATCCCAGATCATCGAGACCTTCCTGTGCCCATCCGCGAACGTCGACCCCTACGTCACACGAACCAATCCCATGCGAGATCGAGCGATATCGTGTTACGCACAATCGCTGGGTTCCAGCTACATGAGATCCAATGGCAACTGGTGTCGAGATTACCCGGGCAACGTGTTTGGCACGGGTGGCGCAACCTGGGGAACCGAGGGACGTGGCTATCGCGTTTCCGGCGTCTTTGCTCGTGGCAGTTGGGCTGCCAAGTTCCGGGATATTACCGACGGCACCTCGCAAGTCATTGCGATGGGTGAAATCCTACCTCATAAGGCTTCCCATCAGCGTTGGGGATGGATGTACTTTGACTCTCTCTGGACGGCCACCACGGGCCCCATTAACTATCCCATTCGCGGCGTCGGGGATCCTGGACATCCGGGCGCTGGAGATTGCAGTCACTGGTACAACTTTGTCACGGACCAGGGATTTCGATCGCAGCACAAGGGTGGTGCACAATTCGTGTTCGCCGATGGCTCCGTTCACCTGCTGGTAGAGACCCTCGACTACATGGTCTACCAACGGCTGGGGGATCGCCGCGACGGAACCCCACTTGAAAGTGGCGACTGGGCTCACTAGATGCCTGGAGCAGCCGAGATACCTGGGAGCGATTCTACCTGTTATCGCTGCTGAATTTTTTCACGTAACCGGGACGAGAAGTTATCCACGGCGCCGATCTCGCGCGCCAGCTGGTCGACCCGGTAACGTTGCTTCGTTTCCCGAAACCCCTGCTCCGTAGCGATCAGCCCCAGGTTAAACGCGACTCGATCGGAATAGCCAGGAAAAATAATCCCCAGGCTACTGGGACGCACGATTCCAGGCGTCAATCGGTTGAGGTGATAAACAAGGTTGTTCGTACAGTTACTGGTGAAGGTGTGATAGAACTCCGGATGGTCTGCTAAATCATTCATGCGACCTACCACGTCCAGGAACATCTGCTTCATCTGCTGCTGGTTCGCTCGCATCGGGTAAAGGTACACAACATCCTCGCGTTCAATGGCTCGCTGGCCCAGCAGATCGCGTTCTTCGCCCACGACATACATAAGTTCAAATTGTCGGTAGAGCGCAGAGACCGGTGAGAAGACCTCTCCCTTCTCCTTGCGAATTTCCACGGAAACAGAAACGTACTTTAATGCATCCTCGTTACGAAACCCGAATGTCAGGAACGTATGTGCCAGACCCTGGAACGAGGAAAACTCCTGCACTCCAAACCAAATCGAATCTATCTGGTCTATATTAAAAGTGCGATCGCTGTACTGGACCACCAAATGATCCGAATCTGTATAGGTCATATTTCGAACGTTCTCGATCGTAACCCGGTTATCCTCGATCTCGGCCCAAGGCAAAATGGCCTGATCCGCTGCCCAGGGTCGGTCGTTGGAAGCAACAATCCACGGCTGCATCAACATTGCCAGCAAGGCAATGGCCAACGGAATCCGCACGGTCTCCCAAGGCTTATCAGAACGATACAGCAACCAGGGAACCCCCAACAGATAACCCCAGGCCAGCAGGCATCCCAGCCAGGAAGGGAGTCCCGGGCAATAACGGATCGCCCCTACGGTCCACAGGCAAACCAGCAACACGAACAATTGCACGCAACGATAACCAACACGCCCCAGGGTACGGATCGTCCAGGGGAAGTCCCTGGCGCTCTGTTCTCCTGACGTGGTGTGATTCATATCCAGCTCCCCGCCACCTGCGGTACATCGACACGTAACACTCACCTTGGATAAGCACCATGGCAGGACCGCAGGGGCAAGTCAACGTCAAGATCCAACACGCCACCTTCGTCGCATCATGCGGGACGACCGGGTACCCGTTCTCTATAACAACGGGGATCCCAAATCTCCCCAGGAAACAGGATCGGTCAGATGAATCATGACCTGCTGGCAAAGGAACCATTGCCTTCATTCTCGGTAACCTGGTATCGCCGCAAGTCGATGCTCACGGCAAATGCTGCCCATCGTCAATAGGCTGGCGGGGTGGTGAGATCATGCCTTTCATCGGGGACTGGATTTACGCTACCAAACCACCACACATGAAGGGGCATCGGGAAACCTGCTGTTTCCCCCTACTCCGGGTCAACAGGTATCCCAAAGTGGACTATAATAACAGCACCCCACAGATCGCACGGTAGCTTTCCACGCAGGGATCAGGCTCTTCAATGTCACCATTGCACGATGTTACTTGCCGACAACCACCTTTTGATTACCGCCTGGCGAGCGCTGCCTTGCTGGTATTTTTCTCAGCGACAGTAAGTGCTGCCGAGCCGACGGCTGCCACACGTTATTTCCAACAACAGGTTGCTGGCATTCTCGAGCAACATTGCCTGGATTGTCACCGCGGGGATAAGCCCAAGGGTGGACTCGATCTTTCCCGCCGTCAACACCTGCTGCGAGGTGGAGAATCTGGTCCCGCCATCGTTTCCGGTAAGCCTGCCGAAAGCCTGTTAATCGACTATGTCTCCGGTAAAAATCCCGAGATGCCAAAGAACGGTCGGCCCCTCTCGACCGACCAGGTCAAGATCCTGTCTCAATGGATCCAGTCGGGAGCTCAGTGGCCCGAGAATTTCGTACTCAAGTCGCGTCCCCAGGCATGGTGGTCCTACCAACCACTCCAACGCCCACCACTACCAGGAATTTCCCGCCAGGGAACGAACTGGGCTCGAACTCCGATTGACTGGTTTATCATTTCTCAGCTCGAGCAACGCAAGTTAACCCCGGTTCCTGCCGCGGATCGTCGGACACTCGTACGGCGTCTCTATTACGATCTCACCGGCCTGCCACCGAGCCCACAACAGGTTCGATCTTTCGTCACGTCTACCGATCCGCTGGTTTACGAGAAGCTGGTTGACCAGTTGCTGGCTTCTCCACGTTACGGTGAACGCTGGGGACGTCACTGGCTCGACGTGGTCAAGTACGGCGACACCTGTGGCTATGACAAGGACAAGCTGCGTACCAATGCCTGGCCTTACCGGGACTACGTGGTGCGTTCCTTTAACCAGGACAAGCCTTACTCGCGTTTTGTCCAGGAGCAGATTGCCGGTGATGCACTTTTCCCAGAAACCGCCGACGGCGTCCTCGGATTAGGTTTCATCGCTGCCGGTCCCTGGGACTTCATCGGGCACGTGGAGGTTCCCGAGTCCAAGATCGACGGACGTGTGGCCCGCCACCTCGATCGAGATGACATGGTCACCAACACCTTCAACACGTTCCTCAGCACGACCATCCAGTGTGCCAGGTGTCACGACCATAAGTTCGATCCTTTCACCCAATCCAATTACTATTCGCTCCAGGCCGTTTTTGCTGCCGTTGATCGGGCCGAACGACCTTACGACACCAGCCAGGAGATCCAACAACAACGTCAACAACTGACGTCTCAACAGGCTGAACTCCAAAAACAAAAAAAGGCCCTGGACCAGGAAACAGAAAAAGCTGGCGGGCCGGAACTGGCCACGATCAATCGCGAGATCACGCGACTGGCAGCACTGGAAACTGCTGGCAAAAAGCATCCGGCCTTTGGGTATCACAGCCAATTGAGCCCGCAACAGGACATTTCCAAGTGGGTCCAGGTTGATCTCGGAAAATCGCGGGCAATCCAGGCGGTCGTCCTGCATCCCTGTCATGATAATTTCAACCAGATTGGTGCAGGCTTCGGGTTTCCCGTCCGATTCCGAGTCGAACTGTCGGACGATCCAAAGTTCCAGGACAAGGTCCACCGCATCGCAGACGAGACGCAGGTCGATTTTACCAATCCTGGACTGGTCCCCTACCGAGTACCCAACGTCAACCGCACCGCACGTTACCTGAGAATCACAGCCAATCGCCTGGCACCTCGTTCCGCTGACTACATGCTGGCACTGGCGGAAGTCCGGATCCTGGACGCCCAGCAGGCCAACCTGGCTCTCAAGAAACCGGTCACGTCACTGGACTCCATCCAGGCTGCACCTCGCTGGGCCAGGAACAACCTGACGGATGGCATCTGGGCGAAGGCAAAGGATCCAACGGCCAGTCGCCAGTTGGCCGAACAGCGGAAGAAACGCCAGGCCATCCTGGCTCGCATTCATACTCCCGAGCGTGAGGCTCGCAGCAAGGAATTAACAAAACAGCTCTCCCAGGTAAGCGGCCAGATTCGCAAACTACCGGCGGGACGCATGGTCTACGCTGCAGCCAGCATGTTCAAACCGCAGGGGAACTTCAAACCGACCGGCGGTAAACCTCGCCCGGTCCACGTGCTCACGCGTGGTGACATCCAGAAACCTGAAAAACAGGTCGCTCCCAACGTACCTCCCCTGGGCAACGCGCCCTTAACACGATTCCAACTCGATAACCAACACACCGAGAGTGATCGACGGGTCGCATTGGCACGCTGGATCACGGACCAACGACACCCACTGACCTGGCGATCGTTAGCCAATCGCATCTGGCTTTACCATTTCGGGCAGGGACTGGTACAGACACCCAACGATTTTGGGCGGATGGGCATGCAGCCCACGCACCCTCAATTGCTGGACTGGCTGGCCTGTGAATTCCGTGACGGAGGTCAGTCGATCAAACAGATTCACCGGTTAATTGTGACCAGCGCGGTTTATCGACTGTCCAGTCGCGCGGACGCTGGCAATAGCCAAATTGACGGGAACAACCAGTATCTCTGGCGTATGAACCGTCGACGCCTGGAGGCTGAAGAAATTCGCGACTCCATCCTGGCGGCTAGTGGCCGGCTTGACCTGAAAATGTTTGGCCCCGGCTTCTACCTGTTCAAGCTTGAGAAGACAGCGCATTCACCGCACTACGAGTATCACAAGCACGATCCGAACGATGCCAGTTCGCACCGTCGCTCAGTCTATCGTTTCGTGGTACGCTCCCAGCCGGACCCGTTCATGACGACACTCGACTGTGCCGACTCATCTCAAAGTACGCCACAACGCATGGAAACCCTCACTTCGTTGCAGGCGCTTTCGCTACTCAACAACAACTTCACGCTTGCCATGGCAGAACATTTTTCCCGTCGGCTCCAGCGGGAGCATGCGGACGTGACGTCCCAGGTCACTCGTGCTGTTTGGTTAATCAGCGGACGCATGGCGAGCCCTGCTGAACGCCAGCAATTATCTCGATACGCGACGCAGTTCGGACTTCCAAACCTGTGTCGTCTCCTGTTCAATCTCAGCGAATTTGTTTACATCGACTAGGCCACATGACTCAACGCATGAACACCTCTGCTTTTCCGCACACCGATCGTCGCATTCCGATCGTGAATCGGCGTGAGTTTCTCTGGCAATCCGGAGGCGGACTCGGCGGCATCGCACTGGCCAACATGCTGGGACAGGAACCGGTGCAGGCAGCGGGCACACCGGGGGTTCTGGGAGGGGTACTACACCATCCACCACGAGCCAAGCGTGTCGTTCAGCTTTTCATGGGGGGTGCGGCCAGCCACCTGGATCTCTGGGATCACAAACCGGCCCTGGAAAAACATCACGGTGAAAAATCAGACTTTGGTGAACACGTGGAGGCTTTCCAGAACGGCCTGGGACCGTGGATGAAATCACCATTCAAGTTCAAGGCATACGGAAAATGTGGAAAGATGCTCAGTGACGCTGTCGCTCCACTGGGTGCCTGCGTCGACAAGATGGCCTTCGTACATAACCTGGTGGGCAAGACCGGAGTCCATAGCCAGGCGACCTACCTGCAGGCTACCGGTTTTCAACGCCCCGGTTTCCCCGGCATGGGATCATGGATCAGCTACGGTCTCGGCAGCCTGAACGATGAGCTACCCACCTTCGTGGTCCTGCCCGACCATCGCGGTTTTGCATCCAATGGCCCCAAGAACTGGGGAGCAGCTTTTCTCCCCACCGACACCCAGGGCACCACGGTCTTCCCTCAACGAAAGAATCCCATTGCCGACCTGAAGGCCCAAAGCAAGTTCGTAACGGCAGACAGCGACCAGGCCGGACTCTCTCTCATCAATCGTCTTAACCGCGAGTTCCAGCAACAGCGTCCGGGGGACGATCGGCTGGAGGCAAGGATTCGATCTTACGAACTTGCTGCCAAGCTGCAGCTCAGTGCTCCCGAGGCACTGGACTTGTCCGGGGAACCTGGACACATCATGAAAATGTACGGTTTGGAACAGGCCGGACGGACCTATCCGGAAACGATCAATGTACCGGAAGAAATCGAGTATTTTGGTCGTAAGTGCCTGATCGCACGACGGCTGCTGGAACGTGGAGTACGTTTTGTCCAGATCTGGTCTGGCAATGACAACAGTTTCCCCAGGCGGAACTGGGATAGTCATGAGGATATCTCGCGAGACCATGGTCCGCTGGCCATGGGGATGGCCCGGGGAACCGCCGCCTTGATCCAGGACCTGGAGCAGCGTGGTTTGCTCGAGGATACGATCATTCTCTGGACCACCGAATTTGGCCGCATGCCTTCAACCCAGGGGAGCAAGGGCCGGGACCATAATCCCTATGTCTTTACCAACTGGCTCTGCGGAGGAGGCATTCAAGGTGGGATTTCTCACGGGCCCAGTGACCAGTGGGGATACAAGCCGCTGGATCGCGATAATCCGACCCAGGTCTACGACATTCATGCGACCATCCTGCACCTGCTGGGAATCGACCATGAACGGCTGACCGTCCGACATAACGGGATTGATCGTCGCCTGACAGATGTTCATGGGCATGTGATCAAACCGTTGCTGGCGTAACCCCTGCTCCTGCTGTCCAGGCGTCTCGCCAGGTGGATGCATCCTGGGAAAACTGCTCCGAATTGCCTTGGTTTGGCTTACCACTGGTTGCCATTAGCCGTCTCTGGTGGTCACAATAGTCAACGTGTCACAAGAAGTCCGCCCACCTGGCCTGGTGTGCGAACCTAATCGAAACCGGCCACGACAGGAAACGACATGCAAGTAGAATTCAGCAAGCTGGCAAACGGAATTACAACGGAAACCGCCTTTGATGTTTTGGCCATCGCCAAGCGTCTCAAGTCCGAGGGCAAGAACGTCATTGAATTGGAAATTGGTGACAGTCCTTTTCCCACGACACGGGCCGCTGCAGCGGCCGGCATTGCGGCCATCGAGGCCGATCACTGCCACTACGGACCATCGACCGGTTTACCAGAATTCCGCCAGGCAGCCGCCGACTATGTACAGCAACAATACCAGGTACCGGCGACGGCCGACTGCGTGGTCGCCGGACCGGGTGCCAAGAACTTTGAAACACTGTTCTGCGAGGCCTTCGTGAACCCGGGAGATGGCGTGCTGGTTTTCAGTCCTTACTTTCCCACGTATATCCCGAACATCGATCGCCGCGGGGGCCGCATTACGTTTTCCAACCTGCGACAGGAACACAGTTTTCGACCAAACCTGGATGACGTCGCCCGATTCCTGGACGAGGATCCGGCTCCCAAGGCAATCTTTCTTAACAGCCCACACAATCCGACAGGTGGAGTCGCCACCCATGACGACCTGAAAGGACTCGCTGACCTCGTACGTGGTCGCAACGTGGCTGTGTTCTGTGATGAACCTTATGACCAGATGGCCTGGACCGGGAAACATCACTCGCTGCTAGCCGAAGAAGGCATGATGGAGCAATGTGTCGCAGCCTACACGTTCAGCAAATCATTTAGCATGAGTGGCTGGCGACTGGGCTTCACGGTCAGTTCCCCGGCCATTGCGCAGATGATTGCCAAGTTAACCAATACGGCCCTCTCCTGCGTGCCACCGTTTGTCCAGTTAGCAGGTGTCGCGGCCCTGCAGAATGACCTGGCTGAGCGAGACGAGAACATGGCAACCTTTCGCAGCAAGGTGGAATTCCTGGCCGGCAAGCTGAATGAAATGGCAGATATCAATTGCCTGACACCCGGCGGCAGCTTTTATGTTTTCCCGGACGTTTCCGCGATCTGTCACCGTTACAACATCACGTCACATGGGCTGGCGATGTATCTCTTGCAAGCTGCTGATGACGACTTCGGCGTCGCTTGCCTGGGCGGCGAATGCTTTGGTGAAGCGGGCGGCGGGTTCCTGCGCTTCAGCTGTGCGGAACCCGATGAAAAGCTACAGGAAGCGCTCGACTTCCTACCGGGTGCCTTACAAAACCAGGACCGCATCGAAGCTTTTTTGGCGGCTAACAGCGGTTACCAGTTAGCCGCGCCTTACCAGGTCTAGCGGGTCGCTACCTGGAGGAGGCTAACGGCTGCTATTTCGTATTAAACACGGGCAAACTAGTAAACTAGCTGCCTGTCCGGTAGCATGAATAGACAAGATGATGGCCAACATTTCCTGACCAGGTAGGTACGTGCGTGATGGATGTTACGGATATTGCCAAACGCGTGATCAACAACGTGGAAAACGTGATCGTTGGCAAACGTCCGCAATTAATCCTCTCGATGGTCTCCTGGTTTTCCGAAGGCCACATCCTGCTGGAAGATGTCCCTGGGGTAGCTAAAACCATCCTGGCCCGTGCCCTGGCACGCAGTGTCGGCTGTGAATTCAAACGGATTCAATGCACGCCTGACCTGCTTCCCACGGATGTCACGGGGGCGAGCATTTTTCACCCCAAGACGACCGAGTTTGAATTCCGCCCAGGTCCGATTTTCTCGCAGTTAGTCCTGGCAGATGAAATCAACCGGGCCACGCCTCGCACCCAGGCCGCACTCCTGGAAGCAATGGCCGAGCGTTGCGTGACCATTGACGGAGTAACCCATTCACTCAAACCACCCTTCCTGGTTCTGGCTACCCAAAATCCGATTGATCACGAGGGGACCTTTCCCCTGCCAGAAGCACAGTTAGATCGTTTCCTGATGCGTTTTAGTCTTGGCTATCCGAAGATGGACGAGGAACTACAGATGCTGGACCTGCTTCAGCATCGTCATCCCCTGGAAGATCTGCAGCCGGTGATCACGGTCGACGAACTGCTCGCCTGCCAGGCCGCCATCCGGGACATTCACGTGGATGAGAAGGTGCGACAGTACCTGTTACAGATCGTCCACGACACGCGTGAGCATGAGGACCTGGCCCTGGGCGCCAGTCCACGAGCATCGATCGCCCTGTTCCGTTCCGGCCAGGCCATGGCCGCCGTGCGTGGGCGTACCTTTGTACAACCCGATGACATCAAGCGAGTGGCAGGACCGATCCTCAATCACCGCGTGATCCTGAAACCTGACAGTCGGCTGCGCAAGGTAACTGCGGAAGACATCATCAGTGATATTATTGCCGAGATCGCTGTCCCCACACTCTCGACACCGGGGTAACAGAGATGAAATGGTTTGTCGGCGCCGGACTGTTATTGCTGTTATCCCAGGTGATGCAATCCGACATGCTGGCGTATGCCATGTATACCCTGCTAACCCTGATGGTGGTTAGCCGCCTGCTCGCTCAATCCTGGATCCGGCACCTGACCGCCGACCGAAAATGCAATCGCCTGACGGCCGAGGTCGGTGAATCGGTCGTTGTCCACGTCACTGTGCATAATCACGGCAAGCTCCCGGTACCATGGGTGTTGCTGGAAGACCTGTTGCCGCAACAGGCGTTATACCGCCCGCCTGCGGGACTGGCACTGGATGGCAACTGCCTTCAACTGGCGATGCTACGATCTCGACAATCCAAGACCATGAATTACCAGTTGCATTGTCACCGGCGAGGCTATTTCCAACTGGGCCCCACGGTCCTGGAAACCGGGGATCTATTTGGACTACATCGTCGCTACCGGGTGGGCAAGCACCCTCATTACCTGATGGTCTACCCCAAGATCATTCCGTTACAGGGTTTTGACATTGCCTCCAGGCGTCCGATCGGAGAAGTTCGCATGTCCTATCGGCTCTATGAAGACCCCACCCGGATCGCGGGAATTCGTCGTTATGAAGTTGGCGATCCACTCAACCGTATCCACTGGCGAGCCTCGGCACGAACCGGCCAGTTACACAGCAAGATTTATGAACCGACGACAGTCGCTGGTGTCACCCTGCTGCTGGAGTTCCATGAACAAGCCTACGATCCTGCTGACGAACCTGTACGCAGCGAGTTGGCCGTGACGGCAGCAGCCTCGATCGCCTATGCTGTCCAGCAGATGGGACAGCAAATTGGCCTGATCTCCAATGGCCGTGATGCAGCCGATCGCATTCGGCAACAGGGTCTTGATCGCGCTGCCAGCACGCGTCACCAGGCACGCCATGCTGCAGCCATGCTGGATGAAAGTGATCGACTAAACCCGCTGATCATCGACACGCGTCGCGAGGCAGACCAGATGCTTCGTATCCGTGAAACACTGGCCCGTATTGAATTAAGTGACGGCCTGACATTCAAGCAACTCACTTCCGAAACGGTCAGTCGCATGCCACGCGACGCCTCGGTACTGGCCATTCTGCCACGCGTGAACGACAGTACCGCCATCAGCCTGGGGAACCTGAAACAACGAGGGTATGCGGTCAGCGCGATCCTGAATATCCACGATGACTACACGTTTTCACATGCCTCCGCCAAGCTGCTTGCGCAGGGCATCTCGGTTCATCAACTCAAGGACGAATCAGCAATCCCCACGGTTTGCCAGAACTACCTGATGCGTTGACCCGTCAGCAAGAAGGAAACGGACAAGAACAAGATCATGCGACGTCTTCAGAAAACACTTACCGACTACCTCGTGATCGCGATTACGCCAGCATTGATCATGTCGTTAATTGGTAGCCTGACTTTTTTCCTGATCACGGTCTTCTACGACGGACCTTTTGAAGGCCGCCTGCACTTTATCTGCGCGATGTTCATCATGGCCACAGTCCTGATCGGCCGCATTTCCATGGAAGAAGGGACCGAGCATGCCGTGATGTACAGCATCCCGTTGGGACTCGCCGCCATGCTGGCCATGACCAGCCTGGTGGAAATCCAATCCCAATCCCTGCGCGAGGTGAGTGGGATTATCAATATCGGGCTCCTGGCGATTATCTGGTGGTCCGCTCACAAGCTGACCTGGGATTGTACGTGGATCAACGAACACGTGAACGCGGGTGGCGAGGGCCTGCTGGGCAACCTGGGGCTGGATGATACACAGCCGGAACCGGCGGCCGACAATGCCAAGGAAACGCTCTCCTACCGACCCGGAGCAGAAGAACCGGCGGGCAGCTGGTGGCAACGACTGACCCGGCGACGACGCCGCGCACATGCTCCCGGTTTATGGGTCATCTATTTTTCCCTGGCAGCGTTGCCATTGTTTGGATTTGGACAATGGTTCCTGAAAGAGCGAGACGACGCCGTACAACGGTACGCCTTCCTGTTACTAACGGTCTACGTAGTGAGCGGCTTATGCCTGCTACTAACCACGAGTTTCCTGGGATTACGACGTTACCTCCGCCAACGCAAAGTCACCATGCCATTGGAAATGGCAGCCACCTGGCTCGGTGCCGGCGCTGCATTGATTGCCGTCATGCTCTTGTTTTGCCTGCTCTTGCCACGACCTGGCAAACCTTCCGTGTTCAGCCAGTTATCACAAATCTGGCGTTCTTCCGAGGACCTGGAATCTTCTCAGCAGGGGATCGGCAAGGACGGAATTGACGGAAAAAATCCCGGCACAGGCCGGGACCCCTCCGAGGATGGCTCCGGTAACGGCCCCCAGGCCAAGAATGGCTCCGAGGGATCCCCCGAGGCAGGAGAAGCGGACGGCGATTCCGGCCAGGCTGATTCCGAGGATGGTTCCGAGGCAGGTGCATCCTCGGGTCAATCAGAAAACCCAGGGGGCGGCCAGCAGGCTGGTAAACAGGAG
>JAZADA010000303.1:0-18326 GCA_036124135.1 Planctomycetota bacterium
TGGCTGCTGGCCGCGCTGTTGCTAGGACTGCTGGTCCGGGGCAGCATGCTCTGGCAGTACCGAGACACCTTGACCCGGGACGTTGATAATTACGGAGAAATCGCCGGCAACCTGCGGCAACACTTCATCTTTGGACTTGGACAGGATCCTGTCGTACCAACAGCCTTTCGGCCACCACTTTATCCTTTGCTGTTGGCAGCCACGATGGTCCAGCAAAAAATCACGCCTCTCCAGGTCGCTCAACTACATCTCTTACTGGCCCTGGCAACCATGATTTTGGTCTACCAACTGGCCCGGCAATACCAGCTGGGACGAGCAGCTCCCTGGGCAGTACTGTTGTTCGCTTGCGACCCGGTCCTGATGTACCAATCGACGCGCATCATGACTGAAACGCTGGCGACCCTGATGGCCGTGGCCACGCTTTATGGATTCTCACGGTTACAACATCGGCGTCATTGGTCTACCGCACTGGGATGTGGGTGCCTGATCGGATTAAGCATTCTCTGTCGACCCACGTTCCTGGTATGGCTCGTGTTAATCCTGCTAACCATCGGATTACTGGAGTCGCGTTGGCGTCAACGCCTGCAACTGGGAACTGCCCTGCTCCTGGGTGTCGTCCTGATGATCACTCCGTGGACCGTTCGAAACATGGTGCAATTTCAAAAACCGATCGCACTCACAACTCATGGCGGATATACCTTGCTCCTGGGAAACAATCCTGTCTTCTACGACCATTTACGCAACCAGCCTCCGGGTACTGTCTGGCAATCCGCGGAAGTGAATCGTTTCAAACAAGGTTTGCAAAAGATGGCTCCGTACGACGATCCACATAAGGATTACTGGTCAACGGATATCCCGCATCCCACGAATCAATCCGTGTCCAACGCCACGGAATACGAAGCTGATCGCTTTGCATATCGCGTCGCGCGGCATCAAATCAGCCAGCAACCAGCAATGTTTATCTGGTCCAGCCTGGTCCGCCTCGGAAGACTGTGGTCTCCCTTACCGCACCAGATTAATCCAAACGAATCGACTGGATCGCGCGGGCTACGTTACTTAACTGCCGGCTGGTATGGAGCCCTGTATCTGCTAGCACTGACAGGCTTGTTCCGTTTGCGTCTCACCGTGCTGCGTGAACCCTGGGTGTGGGGGCTGCTTCTAGTCGTCACATTAACGGCTGTTCACACTCTATTCTGGAGTAATATTCGCATGCGAGCACCGCTGGTTCCCTGGCTCATCTTGCTCGCCACAGCGGGGGTTCAGGGGTGGTGGCTGCGGGGATCGAGAAGCACCTTGACGCAGGGCGCTGCCGATGCCTCTCCAAAAGGCCCTAAAGTGTGATCAGGAAATGATTTCCGAATCTGGATAAGCGCTGATATTTGGCTTGCTCCGGAACGTGCCCCTCTTTATAATCCGCCCTGCTTTTCAAGCTTGAACTCTTCACGAATCCGGGATTCCTGGAAAGAGACTCCATTCCGTTATGACGAAGCGGGTTCAAGTGACCACGTGAAGCGATTTCTCATCGGTCAAACGCATGGGCAAGGATGCCGCAAATCAAAAGCGATTTCAGCAGCCATCAGGGCGGCTTGCGCCACTTGCACGCGCGGACTGGCTCCATCGCAAATCTTACGGGCGGAGGATCCATTACCTGCTCGCAGCTACCTTCCTCCTGCTGGGCCTGGGTCACGCGGCGGCGGGCGAGGTCTCGGTCGATTTTCCCGTAGGCAACCCGGAATTACCCATTCAGATCACTGCCCAACGGGGTGCCCAATGGACCCAGGGATCTTACGAGGTCTGGTATCTCGAACGTTGTCAATTACGTCAAGGTGGCGTTACGGCCAGCGGAAATCATGCCGTGATCTGGATTGACCGTGCCGATCCTTTTCACAAGCGGTTTGATTACATGATCACGTACCTGGAGGGCCCTCGAACGACGGTCACTCACGGCCATGGCAGCGAGGTCCACAGCGCCACGGGTCGACGTGGCCAGATCTTGTCCGCAAAACGGTGGCTGGGGCAGTTTCATACATCGGCGGGTGTGGACTTGCGTGTTACAGAAACGATCAGTCGTGCTGATGTACCGCAAGGATTCTACGAACGATCCCTGGCGTACCGTCGTGAACAGGGCAACTACCCGGTCCAACCGGCCCAGTTAATTGAGCAGCCCGGCTCGGCGGCAGCGGCTCAGCAGGGCACCACGTTATCCGTAGGAAGTCGTCGAATCGTGGTCCAGGGTCGCAGTAACGTGGGATGGAATTTCAAGGTCGAGCAGGACCCGACTCGCAACGAAACGGTAGCCATTGCCAAATCAGGTATTCGTGCCACGATCGAGGACCAGGGGCTGAAAGAATTTGACACGGGTGGCGTTGTCACGATTGAAACAGACAGCCTGGTCTTGTGGGCTCCCAAGCTGGAGGAATTGACTCGCACTGGACAGGTAGAGGCATCGGGGGATGTCCCACTGGAGCTTTACCTGGAAGGCAATATCGTTTTCCGGCAGGGTGACCGCGTCATTTATGCCAACCAGATGTACTACAACGTGGCCGAAGATCACGGTGTTATCCTGGATGCGGAAATGCTGACGCCGGTGCCTGAATACCAGGGTTTGCTGCGACTCAAAGCGGACGTACTGACTCAGGTCAACCGCCAGAATTTCACAGCGCATGGGGCAGCCATCACATCCAGTCGGATGGGTATCCCTAGTTATTGGTTCCAGTCCGAAACCGTCGAATTACAGGATATTCAACGGACCGCGGTCGACCCCATGACGGGCCAGCAACGAACACATCCGGAAACAGGTGAGCCTCTTGCCAACCATGATTTCCTTGCCAAGAGTCGCAATAACTTCCTCTATGTCGGAGGGATGCCCGTTTTTTACTGGCCTGTCATGGCAACGAACTTACAGAAACCTTCTTATTACCTGGACCGGATCCGCATCAAGAACGACAGTGTATTCGGAACTCAAACGATGGTGGACCTGGATATGTTCCAGTTACTGGGACGCCAGGACATCCCTCGCAACACAAAATGGATACTATCTGCTGACGCTTTCAGCCAGCGGGGTTTTGGCCTTGGCAACACGGTGCAATATGAACGGGAATCTTTTCTACGACTGCCTGGACCTAACTCCGGGACCCTCGACGTCTGGGGAATGCATGAAGCCGGGCTAGACAACCTGGGAGCCGATCGTCGAGCGCTGCTTCCGGAAAAGGATTTCCGTGGACGAGTACTCTGGCAACATCGTCAGTATTTACCTGGCGACATGCAATGGACTGCCGAGATCGGATTGATCAGTGACCGTAATTTCCTGGAGCAGTATTACGAACGGGAATGGGACGAGCAGAAAGATCAAACCACTGGAATCGAACTAAAACGCTACATTGAAAATCGATCCTGGAGTGTCACCGCGGATATCAAAGTAAACGATTTCTTTACCCAGACGAACTGGTTGCCACGTTACGATCATTTCTGGATCGGACAGTCATTGTTGATGGACCGTCTCACATGGTATGAGCATACCCACATCGGTTATGCCCAGTTAAAGACAGCCAGTGCACCACTTGATCCGGTCGATGCGGCCAAGTTTGACTTGATGGCTGGGGAAGAAAACAACGTTTCTGGAATTCGCACAGCGACACGGCACGAGATCGATCTGCCGCTCCAGCTGGGCCCGGTTAAGGCCGTCCCCTACCTGCTGGGGGAATTTGCCTTTTACGGAGAAGACGCTGCAGGATCTGACGCCACACGATCCTATGGTCAGGTTGGGATGCGAGCCAGTCTACCCATGTGGCAACGTCGTCCCAATGTGCGCAGCAAGTTACTAAACATTAACGGTATTGCTCACAAGGTAACCTTTGACGCCGATCTGTTCTGGTCGGATGCCAGTGAAAACCTGGACCGTTTTCCTCGCTATGATGCCCTGGATGACGACTCGGTGGAACATTTTCGACGCCGCTTCTTTTTCGATACTTTCGGAGGCATCCCGGGAACCAACGTGGCCCGGAGATTTGACGAGAGATTTTTTGCTTTACGCAACAACATGCAGGGTGAGGTCACTGCAACCAGTACGGATATCGTGGATGACATGGTCCAGGCACGCCTTGGAGTCCGCCAGCGCTGGCAAACCAAGCGTGGGTTAGCAGGCCAGGAACAGACCATCGACTGGATCACACTCGACCTGGAAGGAGTTCTGTTTCCCAAGCCTGGGCGTGACAACTTCAGCCAGGAATTAGGCCTGCTCAACTACGACCTGCGCTGGTACCTGGGAGATCGTTTCACGGTTCTTTCCGATGGTTTTGCGGACTGTTTTGGTGATGGTTTGCGGATGGTTTCCCTGGGTGGAATCCTCAGTCGTCCGGCGCGCGGGAGTGTCTACCTGGGAATGCGATTGTTGGGTGGTCCGATCGACAGCAAGATGATTCACGGTGCAATCAGTTATCGCATGAGTGATAAATGGATAGGAATCGCCAGCACCTCGTTTGACTTCGGGCCGGCGGGCAACATTGGACAGAGCCTGGCGGTCACTCGGATCGGAGAATCGGCCCTCATTCGAATCGGCATGAACGTTGATGAAAGCCGAGACAATGTGGGCATCCAGTTCGCCATTGAGCCACGGTTCATGGCCAGCAATCGCCTGGGCAGGGTGGGTGGCGTACAGATCCCCCCAGCCGGTGCGCTGGGATTGGAATAAACGCGGCCAACCATTCGCGAGGACGGGCCCTGAACATGGACAAACCTTACCAGCCACCCCCTGGACCCTGGTATCGGAAATTCCAGGATGCCCTGCGTGGCTGGAAACTAGGGGTAGCAGGCCAGTCAAGTTTCCGCGTTCACCTGGTCGCAACCATCGTGATCATCGCGTTAGCCATCTTGCTGAAGATGACCATGACGCAATGGTGCCTCTTGATCTTATGCATCAGCACCGTGCTGACTGCCGAATTTTTTAATAGCTCCGTGGAACGACTGGCACGGTCCGTGGACGATCAATATAACGCCGAGCTTGGCGCGGCCCTGGATATAGCAGCCGGGGCAGTCCTGGTTGCAACCATCGGAGCTATCCTGGTCGGAGGCTGCCTGCTGGTCGTGCAGTGGCTGGCGTTATCAAGTACCTGACCGGTCCAACACCAGGATTACGAATTAACCACCGCCCTCTTGATCCTGCTCACGATGGAGCTGGGCATGTTCTTCCTCGTCCTCAGGCCGATTATCGAACCCGCGCTCCACGGTCAACTCGATATGATCCAGGAACTTGACGTTCGCGCATTCATCGATATCGTCCACGTTACAGGCAGCATGGTCACGAATATAAAAGCGGGTTGGCCCACCCGACTCGACCGTCAGCGGGTAACGCCCATCCAGGCTGTAGATGACGATTCCTCGTTCACGTACGGCCGCGAGCGGGATGCTGGCATGGAAATCATCGTGGCTACTATGCAAACCCAGGTACTGGGCCGTGGGTTTAATACGGGCAGACGCGAGCAGTCCATCCAGCCGGATAGCCTTTCCCTCGTACTTCTCGGCCCACTGGCTAACGTCATCAATCTGGTAGGCCTCTTCGATCGCCAACAGATCTTCAAATGCTAATTGCCGTGGTCGCTGCACTTCACCATCGACCCGTATCAGGTAATCCGTCGCCATCTTCTGCCTTTTCCGCTCGGTTCAGATGCCGATGTTAACAGCATGTCTGAACGTACAACCCCAGCGCCACCATTCTCACTGGCCGTCGGTTCCCCGTAGCCAACCATCTCTCGCGATCCTGCATCAACGATTCAAGAGCAACCCATGCTGTTACCACAATTATGACAGAGGTAGCAGTTCCCGTTTCTCACGGTAATTGCGCCACAATTATCACAACTGGGTGCATCACTTTGGAAACGTGCGAACTGGTCAGCGCGACCGCCCACACCCGTATCCTGGTCCGTCTTGATTGACACACCAGCACGCTCCAACAGATCCAGATCAATAACGGGTTTCTCTTCCTGGGGTTCTGCAGCGGGTGCAGCAGTTGACTCCGTCGACTCAGGTTCGCTGGTCGTGGTCTCAGAAGTTACCTTGGTTTCCGGTAAAAGCCCGCTGTTTGCTTCTCGATAGCCTGCCAGGAATTGAATGCCGAGCCAGCGGAAAATATAATCCACGACACTCTTGGCGATTCGAATATCCTTGTTTGACGTGTGCCCCATCGGTTCGAAGCGGGCATGAGCAAACTTATTGACCAACACTTCCAATGGCACACCATACTGAAGGCTCATCGAGATGGCCGTCCCAAAGCAATCCATCAACCCACCAACGGTGCTCCCTTCCTTGGCCATCGTGATGAACAATTCACCCGGTTTTCCATTCGGGTAAAGGCCCACGTTGATATAGCCCTCGTGGCTGCCCACGGAGAACTTATGGGTCAGCGACTGTCGCGTATCAGGTAGTCGTTCTCGATGGGGTCCTCGAACGATCTCGACCGCCACATCCTCTTCCTTGTCACTTTCCTTTTGCGTCGACAGGGGTTGGCTCTGCTTGGATCCATCCCGATAAATGGCTAATGCTTTCAGCCCCAGTTTCCAGCCCCAACGATACGCCTCGGAAATATCATCCGGAGTGGAATCGTGTGGCATGTTAACGGTTTTGGAAATCGCTCCGGACAGGAACGGTTGCGCCGCTGCCATCATCTTAACATGGGAGCGCCAGGCAATACTGCGAACACCCGTGGCCGGTTTGAACGCACAATCGAAGACCGGGAGATGCTCTTCCTTGAGATGAGGTGCTCCCTCGATCGTATCGTGCTTATCAATGTAAGCCGTCACTTCCTCGACCTGTGGCTCATCATAGCCCAGCACCTTCAATCCCAGCGGCACCGTGTTGTTGATAATCTTCAACATCCCGCCACCGGCCAGTTGCTTGTACTTGACCAACGCAATATCCGGCTCGATACCCGTGGTATCACAGTCCATCATAAAACTGATCGTACCGGTTGGTGCTAATACCGTTGCCTGGGCATTCCGATAGCCATTACGCTTACCGGTTTCCAGTACCTGGTTCCAGAGTTCACGAGCCGCCGTTTTCAGGTACTCGGGACCAGCTGGATTAACATTTTCAACAGCATCGCGATGCATCTGCATCACGCGCTGGAATGGCTCACGGTTTTCCTCGTAACCGTCAAAGGTTCCAACCACGGCAGCCATTTCCGCACTGGTCAGGTTCGCCGATCCATGCAGTAACGAGGTAATGGATCCACACAGGCCATAGGCCGCTTCCGAGTCATACGGCAAGCCACTGGACATGATCAAGCTGCCCAGGTTGGAATAGCCCAGTCCCAGCGGACGAAACGCATGGCTGTTCTGTGAGATCGTCTCCGTCGGATAGCTGGCGTGATCGACGAGGATTTCCTGGGCAATGAAAAAGACCCGGCAGGCGGCCTGGAAACGGGTAACGTCAAACGTACCGTCCTGGTTACGAAACTTCATCAGGTTGATACTGGCCAGATTGCAAGCCGTGTCATCCAGGAACATGTATTCCGAGCAGGGATTGCTGGCATTAATGCGACCGGAGTTTGGACAGGTATGCCAGCGATTGATGGTGGTGTCATATTGCACACCCGGATCACCACATTGCCAGGCACATTCGGCCATGCGAGTCATTAATTCGTAAGCATCATAAACTGGTGGGTCATGTTGCTGACCGGATTCCGTAACCCAGCGTGTTGCCCATTGCTGGCCATTTTCGACGGCGTTCATGTAGTCATCTGTAACGCGTACGGAAAGATTGGCATTCTGGAACAGGATAGAACTGTAGGCCTCTCCGTTGAAATTGGCGTCATATCCACCTTTCTCAATCAAGACATGCGCCTTCTGCTCTTCCTTTTGCTTGCACTCGATAAACTCCAGCACATCCGGATGCCATACTTTCAACGACTGCATCTTGGCAGCCCGGCGGGTCTTGCC
The DNA here is from genome assembly GCA_036124135.1 of Planctomycetota bacterium. Lineage (GTDB taxonomy): Bacteria > Planctomycetota > Planctomycetia > Pirellulales > Pirellulaceae > JAZADA01. Next base: position 7,932 of record JAZADA010000303.1, read on the forward strand.
TCCGGATTTCACAACGGCGGCGATCTGATCGTAAACTCGCATAAACGAAAGCGGTCCAGACGGTTTCCCGCCACCGGACAATTTCTCTCGATGCGAACGAATCGAAGATAGATCGGTTCCCGTACCGGAACCAAATTTAAACAACATTGCCTCGCTCGTGGCCAGGCGCATGATGTCTTCCATGTTGTCTTCGACACTCTGAATGAAGCAGGCTGATCCCTGGGGAAACTCGTAGGAGTTTTCCGGTTGCCGTGACTCCTGCGTCTCAAGATCCCAGTGCCAATTACACTTGTCACCACTCACGTCATATTGGTGGTACAGCCCTACATTGAACCACACTGGCGAATTAAACGCCCCGTGCTGATGCAAGCACAGCCAAGACAGATCCCGGTAAAACCGCTCTCCATCCTCGGGTGTCTGGAAATAGTTATCCGCCAGGCCCCAATCCGCAATCGTCCGTGTCACCCGATAAATCAATTGTCGAACGCTACGCTCGCGTTCATCGGTGCCGTTTTCACCGTAGAAGTACTTGCTCACCACTACGTTCGTTGCCAGTTGCGTCCAGCTAGAAGGGATTTCACAATCTTCCTGTTCAAACAACAGGCCGCCGCTCTCATCCTTGATCTGAGCACTGCGTTTCTCCCACTGCACCGTATCAAAGGGATCGGACACCTCAGCGGGACAAAATGTAGCCGGAACCTGCAAACCCGCCGACGTGGCCGTCTGGCCATTACCCGTGTTCAGTCCCTGAGCCGATTGTTGTTTTACATCTACACTCGCCATCCGTCAGCTCCTTCTTTCAACGCATCCTGCATTACAGCACAGCGCAACCATAAAAGGTATACAAATATACACTAGAAAAGATTTCCTCATCCTTGAGTTGGCTTGCGAAACACGCCGCTGGACCCAGAAAAGCATTCCGATCCAGCTATTTCAGTCATTCCATTATTTAAAAATTCGCTCTTACAGCGGGTTTCTAGCCCTGGATGAGATCTTATCGACAAAACACCACATGTTGTGTGCATCGTAATATTTGCCCACAACATTTAGCGTAGAGCCAGAGTCTACTCGTTTCCATTTTCACGTCAATTACCAATTTTTTGGAATCTTAACCCGTTTTATACCAACAGTTTATAGGACGCTAGTCCCCACAGACCGGAACACCTGTTCAGGCCGACCTACCTAACCTAAACCCCTTTTCAAAAATGACTTAGGGAAATCATGACGTATGCAAAAAATTAAGTTCGCCACCCTCATAAAAATCAAAAAAAATTACGGGCTTGGCCAACGTGACTGGCGTCACTTCGTAACCCCTGGGCAACCGGTGGCCGACACCATTTCCGAGTTCACTTCAGCATGCTAGCAATTTCTCGGCTATTTCAAAATATGGATTTCTAACCAACAGACTGGTTCCGATTCCACCAGGGGACCACTCACCGGCCAAAATTCTCTGCGGAAATTTCCAGCTACCTGGAATGCCTACGAGCGGATGATCATCGAGAGCGGTGAAGCCATCGGCTGACAGCAACCAGTCGAGGGGCACAACGTGCGGCCCTGACGCGGCCTGGTAGACGCCAAAACCTGTTTCCAAAGTACCCGAACCGACGCGTTGTGGCAGCGGATCTGGAAGCCCTCTTGCCAATTCTGACGATGGGGTGTGCGCAATGCCATAAAACCTGGATCAACTCAACCGAAAATCGGATTGCCGGATCTTTTTCATGGACAAGTGTCTACCATCGCGCGTGGCTTCGTTGCAGCACGGCAGAGCTATTTTACAAGAATCAACCGTAATCCCTGGCTGGCGGTCGAGAGGCTTGAGAGAAGGCCTCAGGGGGCTTCTAAGAGTTCCGTTACACGCCGTCGATCTTGGCGATACGGACCTTCAAAGACTGTTGGCGATGTCCGGTCTTGCGCCGTGAATTCTTGCGACGGCGGAATTTCTGAACGATCAGCTTCGGGCCCTTGGTAAGTCCCAGGACTTCAGCCTTCACGACAGCTCCATCAAGCGTGGGCTGCCCCAGTTGCATCCCGTTTTCGCCGGAAACGGCCAGGACTCGATCAAACGTGATCTCTTCGCCGGCAGCCAGGTCGCGAAAATCGATCGTGACTTCCTGGCCTTCTTCAACTTTATACTGACGTCCGCTATCGGCGATAATTGCATACATGATCGTGGGGTACCTATGTCTGACTGGCTATGAAGCAACTGCTGGTAACTGAATGGCCCCGAGAAATCAGGTTCACACTTTCCTGACATCACGTCCGGGTCACTCAAGACCAGCATTTACCATAATTCATTTGGGACTGTTCGTCGAGGGCCGGGAAAGGCCTTTCAAGCATGATTTAAGGGGCTTTTACCGTCTGGCCATCGCTATTCTGACAATCTAATTGAAGATGTTCGGGATAGACAGTAGAGCTACCAAGGATTTGTACGGTCATGTTACCAGCCTCTTCCAACTCATTGATTTCACGACGTTTACGATTATTCAGGTAAGCCGCCACGCTTTCATGAACCTGTAACTTGACCAGGGCAACCGCGGAATCCTGGCTGGCCAGCATCAAGACGCGTACCACCTCGATGGACATGCTTTCAGCGGTTTTCACGACACCGCGACCGCTGCAGCAAGGACAATCCACGTAGACGGATGTTTTCAGGCTGGGCCGAATACGCTGTCGAGTCATTTCGATCAGCCCAAAGGGGCTGATGCGAAGGATTTTATGCCGCGCTCGATCCCGTTTCATGGCCTCTCGCAATGTTCGTTCGAGTCCGCGCCGATGTTTTTCCTTGCGCATATCGATGAAGTCATTCACGATCACGCCCCCGAGGTCCCGCAATCGCAACTGGCGGGCAATTTCACGGGCAGCAGTCAGGTTTAACTGGTAAGCAGTTTCCTCGGCGGAATCATCCGTGCGAAAATTACCGCTATTCACATCGATAGCCACGAGGGCTTCCGTAGGATCAATAACGATCGATCCACCTGCCTTGAGTGGAACGGCCCGTTTATGGATCTGATTAATTTCCGTTTCCAGTTCATACTTGTGATAAAGCGGTTCCTGGTCCTGGTAATGATGGAGTCGATCAGCATAACGCGGCATGACCTGCTGCAAGAACTCTCGGGCTCGCTCATAGGCGTTTTCTTCGTCAATATAAATTGCATCCACATCCGAAGAAAAGATATCGCGGATGGTCCGGATGATCATGTCGCTATCCTCGTAGATCGACATGGGCCCCTCGCTTTTCTTGATCCGCCGCACCAGGACTTTCCAGAGCCGGACGAGGTAAGCAAGATCTCGGGACAATTCTTTCTTGGTTCGATCCTGGCCAGCAGTTCGAACAATAAATCCCAATCCTTCCGGGGGATTAAGTTCCCGCATGGTACCCCGCAGTTTGCGCCGCACCCTTTCATCCTCGATTTTTCGCGAGACGCCCACCCGCCCCAGCGAGGGCATCAGCACCAAGTAGCGGCCTGGCACACTGATGTAAGTTGAAAGCGTGGGACCCTTGGTACCGATCCCTTCCTTAATGACCTGGACAATCACCTCGTCACCCCGACGAAAGATCTCCTGGATCGGGGGTTTGATGCGTGGACGCCCCATCCGACGGTGGTCCTGGCGACGACCCCGGGAGCGACCTGACTGGTTTTGATCACGACGATCTTTTCCGTTCTCTTCGAATTCCACATCACCATTTGGATCCTTCATTTTTTCCGGGTCATAACCACCCTGTCGAAAATATTCAGGCTCCACGTCACTGATATGGAGGAATCCATTTCGTCCGACACCAAAATCGACGAACGCCGCCTGGATACTTGGTTCCAGGTTAACGATTTTTCCCCGGTAAATATTATTCACACAGTTATCCTGGCTCGCTCGCTCCATGTAGAGTTCTTCAAGCTGGCCATCTTCCATAACCGCAATCCGGCACTCTTCCGGTTGCGAAACATTGATCAGCATTTCCTTTTTCATGTAATCTCTTTTCTTGTGTGTTTTCTCAAGCTGCTGGGCAGTTATGCTTCATTGTTTCAAGCTCTCGTTAAACACGCATGATCCGCGTGTTCACCTGCCTGGCTAAGCGACCAACTCGGGCGCTATCTTTTGCAGCTCCTTGACTAAATACTGGTTGATTTGATGTGCATCTTCCATATTCATGGCCTGGTCTGCGATTTCCTTGCACTGTGAAATACTGACCGATCGGCAAATCCGCTTTACTTCCGGGATGGAACTGGGAGGCACGCTAAATCCTCGCAATCCCAGACCCAGTAAAAGCGGTGTGTAAACAGGCATACCACTCATCTGGCCACAGAGCGTCACCGGTACCCGGGCATCATTGGCCGCTTGAATCGAACGTTCGATCAGTCGCAATACCCCTGGATCACTGGCCTCATACAAATCAGCCACATCCTTATTGCTACGATCCACCGCCAACGTGTACTGGATCAGGTCATTGGTACCGATACTGATGAAATCCACTTCGTCCAACAAGCGATCGATAACCATCACGGCCGATGGCACCTCGATCATCATGCCAATCGGGATATCTTCATCGAAATCGACCCCCTCCTGTCGCAGATCATTCATCACCTGCTCCAAGACGCGACGCGCTTGGCGAAGCTGCTCCAGGGTTGCCACCAGCGGAAACATGATCTGCACCGGTCCCAGCGTACTGGCCCGTAAAATGGCTCGTAGCTGGATACGGAACAGGGAAAGATTCTGCAAGGACAACCGAATACTGCGCAATCCCAGGAACGGATTCCTTTCTTCTTCTCCTCGAGGAATCTGTCCCATCTTGTCGGCGCCCAGGTCCAGCGTTCGAATCACCACCGGTCGCTGCTTCATGCTTCGCACCACGTGGGCATACGCCTGGTAATGCTCCTCTTCCGTCGGCTCCTGGCTGGAAGCCAGGTAAAGAAACTCGGTCCGATAGAGCCCGATACCCGCTGCTCCTCGCCTCAGGGAAGCCTGGACTTCATGGGGAAACTCGATATTGGCTGCCAGGCAAATGGATTCCTGGTCCAAAGTTTCTGCTGGTAATTCCCGTAATTCATCCAGTTGAATTTCCAGTATTCGATGATCTTCCACATCCTGCTGATATCGCTGCAGTGTATCCTCGTCTGGATCGAGGATTACCTTACCGTGATCGCCATCCACGATCACCAAATCACCTCCGGCGATCTCGGTCAAAAAAGATCCGATGCCGACCACCGCTGGAATTTCCAGCCCCTGGGCAATAATTGCGCTATGGCCCCCTGCTCCTCCGGTCTCTGTCGAGAAGGCCAAAACGTACCCTGGATCGAGACTGGCGACCTCGCTGGGCGTCAAAGCGTGAGCCAGTACAATCGTCGGCGCCTTAAGGTGCGAAAGTTCTTCCCGCCGGTGCCCCAGCAACTTGGCCAGCAGGCTTTTTTCGATATCAAAAATGTCCTGCGCCCGCTCGACCAGTGTATCGCTCTCCAATTCATGAAAGACCTTGGCGTAACGCTTGAGCGTGGTGCTCACCGCGTACTCCGGCGAATGGTGTTTTTCACGGACAAGGTTTTCCAATTGTCGGATCAACGAACGATCACTCAACATCTGGAGGTGAGCAGAAAAAATGGCGCCGTACTGTTCACCCAGTTGCTCTGAAACAGCATCTCGGTTACGAGCAATTTCCTTGGCAACCTCTTCGATGGCCACATGCAACCGGTGCAATTCATCGTTGACGGCATCGTCCACGACGAACCGGCGAGGGATTCGAAATCCCTCGTGATCCACAATCATCGCCTCGCCGATGGCAACGCCTGGCGAAGCGGCTATTCCGCTATATATCTGCATGGCATCGTTCCACCGAGTATTGAACCGGAATCGCTGGCCTACCTTGCGGTCGGCGCGATCAACCAATCTTCCAACACTGCAGTAGTGCTTATTTCAAATGAATCGGTAATGACAGGCTACCCGCATGACAGTTCATACGGATCCCCTGTCGCGTTGATGTTCGCTGGTTGATGACGAGGTGGAATCGTCTATAAATTCCTGCTCGAAAAGATCGGCAAGTGCGTCGACTGCTGTCTCCGCATCAGGACCTTCTGCCTGGATCACCAGTTCCGTTCCCTGAACGGCTGCCAGTGTCAGGATCGAGAGAATACTTTTTCCATCCACCACTTCACCACTCTTATTCACTTCGACATGGGCTGTAAATTGCGAGGCGGTCTTCACGAACAAGTCCGCTGGGCGCGCATGGAATCCCTGGGGATTCCTGACCACCACTCGCTTTGTTGCCGTTACCATTCTCGCTACCCGTTCTTCCTCTTATCCTCGATTTCCACAACCGGCAGCCTGTCCAGGCGAACTTGCCGGCCAAGTAAAATCCATTTTTTCCGCTGGGCCCAATCGACCCTCACGGACAAAAGCTGTTCAAGAAACAAACTGATTGTTATCCGCTTCCTCAAGCAACTGCTGAATATCTTCTGCTGTCTTGGACTGTTTTAGAAAACGGCAAAAGGTATCGTCACGTAGCTGCCGTGAAATATTTTCCAAGGCTCGCAAATGATCTCCCGGACGATCCAGGGGTGACACCAACAGGAACAAAAGCTGTACTTTCTCTCCATCCAAGCTATTGAAATCAACTCCGTCACAACTAATTCCAACAGTCCCGGTCAAACGCTCAACACTTGGATGTTTCGTATGAGGTACGGCGATCCCTTTCCCGATGCCCGTACTTCCCAAGTCTTCTCGTTTCAAGATGGCTGCAATAATACTGTCGCTGTCATCCTCCTTGATCTCATTGGCCTCAACCAAGGCAGACACCATTTCCTTAATGACTGTTTCTTTTTCAACTGCTGCTAACTCCGGCCGGATGGCCTTGACACTAACAAACTCCAGAAATTTCATCCCAACACCTTTTCTCTGATCGTTCAAGTTAAAGGAACATTATCTTATGCGCGATTCCAAGCCAGCTTTCCTCCAACTCACCGTCAATCGTTCATAAACCATCAATCGCAACCCTGCCCTGCCGCACCGGACCAGGCAACCTGCTCCAATGTCGATAGTCGATGGGCCATTCTTTTTTCTTTGCGCCTGCGCAGTTGCTGCTCCAACTTATGTTGAACCTGATCCACTGCAGGCATGACATTGCCAGCAACGCTGGCTGCCACCAAACCTCCTGTATGTTCTCGAGAAACCTGCGTTTCCACGGTGGAAGCGTCTTCACTCTTCAAATCAACAATGACATCCATCCCAGCAATTCGATCACTGAATCGTGTCAGTTGCTATCGCTTGACTCGAATTCTCTCCTGAATCACAAGATTCAACCGTCCATGCCGTATCGAGACAATGACCTGCAGTCGCTAGTCCTCCTTTTAGCGATCGCCACAGCGGGCCTAGCGGGAATTGACCGCCACTAGAAACAACTTACCCACTGAACAGTGAGTATATCAGCTAACGTTCCTTGAGGGCCAAAACTGGCATCCTCCTAGTTTACTGTTTCCAACAAATCGAGGGAAGGGTCTGGGCCCAGCGGAAAGCCATCCAATCATCGTTTTAACACGCAAAAAACAGTCTCCAGGGACTATATTTCTGCCGCTCAGCTAATCCCCTAGCAAACCATACTCTGCTGGCAGCCTACGGACTCGAAGCGTCGGCCGAGCGATTCCAGGGAGTCGGATCCTGGACATGAGTAATGGCTCCTTCGTCGAGCAGACGGGTCCAACCGCGAATGGCCGTGGCTTGCTGACTAATTGGTTTTTCGGGAAAAAACAATTGTGTCTTGCCGGTAATTCTCTTGAGGTTCAAGAATGCCAGCACCCGTACATCCGTCGAATCATGGCTCAAGCATTCAACCAATTCACGAGCACTGGTTGCCTCCAGTTGATCTGCATCATAACCCCATAACAAGCGAAATAACTGCTGCGCCTCATCTCCTCGCTGTCGCTCAAACGCCTCCTGGACCTGGACTGCTGTTTGCACGTCCCGGCCAATTAAATCCTGCAAAAGAAGCAAGTGTTTCTCCCAGTTGGCTCGGTAGGATTTATCGTGGAAAGAATCCATGATCGCATCATAGTGTCCCATCACTGCCAACGATCGTGCTGTCAGGGCACGGACCTCGTGCAGTCGATGATTCGCCTGGCATTCCTGTAACTGGATCAATAATGGCTGATCCGACTTTATCGACTCTGCCAGTTCCGTTACGGCCGTCGCTTCGAATGATTGATTCTTCCCTGGCCCAACTGTCCAATCCGGCATTGCATCAAGCGTCGTGTGCTCTAATGCCTGCGTGTCCAGGCCCCGGGATAAGACGATGGCCTCCGACTTATCATTCGTCAAATCAGCTGGCTGTTCCGTCCAGGCACCCCCGGCCGACTGGTAAATACGAACCGCGGTTTGACGGTTTTGCTTACGAGGATCCTTGCCCGGCTCCAGGTAATTCCAAACCTCCAACGCGACTTCCGACTGCTGGTCTGAAAAGTGCAACCAACCCTCGCGCCCGGCAGCGCTCACTAAAACAGGATCTTTCCAGGCATCGGAAGCACGAAAAACAAATCGGCCATGTGTTAGAACCAATCGAGGTTGCTGGGACTGCGTGAGATCCCAATGCCAGGCAGCGTATCCCGCGACTGCCATCTGAAGTCCCTCTGCCAACACGAATCGCGGACGAAATCCTGGGGGAACCAGGCAACGATCGGTCGAGGTCAGTAACTCCTCCGCTGCTAACAGCCCCCACTGCTGGTCATCCTGCCAACGCCACACCAGCTGATCCCGGGAAACCAGTTGTCCCCTGGAAGTCCTCGTGGTAATGACTGGATTCACCTTGGGTCCGGGTAATGGATCGATTTCCGACTCGGGTTGGGCGGTTCCAGCGGACGCTGCAACAACGGTAGGTGGATTGCTCGAGGAGTTGTCCGCGACTGGTAGAGAGGAAGACGCCGTGGCTGGAACCGTACCCTCAGGCTTGTCCGTAGAACGGGTCGCCGCTGTCGATGCACCGTTCTGAGGAGCGAGCTTCTCACCAGGTCCTGCCTGCGAATCCGATCGTGGACTCATCCAGGGAAAGGCCATGATCAGGGCCAGCACCAGGCCACCTGCCAAGGCGATATGCCAGGCCCGCAGGGTTCTGGCTGGCTGCATGAAATCGGGTATTCCGTCCTGGTCCGTGCGCTTGTCGGTTGCCAACGGCGGCGGTTCGACCACGAGACGTGGCGAATCGGAAACCTCTGGAATCTCCGCCTGGGGCGCTTGATCCGCTACCTGCTGGTTGGCGTCCACTCGATAAACACGCTGGCGAATCCCCTCATCGACCATGGCTGGTTCACCCAGCACCAGGGTCAGGATCTGGTGGCAGGAAGCTACTTCTGCCAGGTGGAGATCCGATTCCAGGCAAACCCTCTCAAAATCAGCCAGCTCGGTTTCCGGTAACACATTGTCCAGGTATTCCGCAACGGAATTCAATTCAACCCCGACACCCTGCTGGTCCATCTCTGGTGCTGCCAATCTCATTTTTCGCGTGGAGCTGCGAATCCGGTGAACCAATTCACTCGCAAATTCATTTTCACTAATGCGTGTTCCTAGCACCTCTGCATCTGCAGGATCCAATACGTCATCCAGGTAAGCCAACATCGTTCGCAACGTTAATCGCATCCGATTCTTCCTTCCCAATCCAACAATCCGTTATTGATCCGTAACCCACCACGTCAACTTCCACGATGGTCTCTACTGGTATTAGTGACAGAGCGGCCATCATTCCGTACATAATTTTCCACACGTTCTCCATGGATCCCGATGCACGCCTGGCAAGACTTGCACAAAAGCCTGCTTTTACCGGGGCAAAGGATATGGGCCAGCGAAAGAACAGAGAACAAGAAAACGACTCTTTTTTTCCAACTCTCCCGGCAGACGATTGAGTCCGGAGAGCCAACTTGGTTCAATGCAGCCTGCACGGCCAATTCAATGCATCGCTGGGAAGGAGCCACGGATGTCCTTGTTTGCCAATTCGGAAGCGGAGAACCTGCGACGGGCGCAACCGCTAGCAGCCCGCATGCGACCGGCCACGCTGGATGAATTCGTTGGCCAAGAACATTTCCTGGGCGAAGATAAGCTGTTACGTCGATTGTTGAGTGCTGACCGTCTCGGCTCCGTGATCTTCTACGGTCCACCCGGCTGCGGCAAGACAACACTCGCAGAATTACTGGCCAGTGCCAGCCAAAGTCGTTTTGGCAGATTGAGCGCCGTCAGCAGTGGTGTCAAGGAACTGCGCCAACTGTTGGAACGAGCCCGGGACGATTTGGCCGCCGAGGGGATTCGAACACTCCTGTTCATTGATGAGATTCATCGTTTCAACCGAGCTCAACAGGATGCGCTGTTACCTGACGTGGAAGATGGCGTCATCACGTTGATCGGAGCCACCACATCGAACCCTTTTTTTACCGT
>JAZADA010000304.1:0-2632 GCA_036124135.1 Planctomycetota bacterium
CTGGACCAGGTCGAGCCCCTCCTTGCTACCATCGTTCCAAACGCCGAGATCCGTTCCGATTCAACGGGTAAACGCCTGCTCATCTGGGCACTGGCAAAAGAACACGCCGTCATCGATGCCACGCTCAAGCAGCTGGAGCAAGACCTGCCCTTGCCAGATGCCAAGACACTCACGGTTTATCCGCTGGGAGAAATGGCCTTTGACCAGGCCCAGACCCTCCTCACCGCGATCGTTCCAGACGCCGAGATTCGTTCCGATACAGCGGGCAAGCGTCTGCTGATCTGGGCACTCAAGCAAGAGCATGAGAAGATTGCAAACACGTTAAAGCAGGTCAACAGCATGCCGCTGGAGAAACGGTCGTTGACCACCTACGACTTGCCGATGGACCGTGCCAACGAGGTCCTGGCCACGGTCGTCTCCCTGCTCCCGGATGCCCAGGTAAGCCTGGACAGCACCCAGCGCCGCCTCCTGGTGATCGGGTATCCCCAGGAACAGGAACTGGCATCCTCACTGGTCAAGAAATTAGCCGCTGGCGCTGGCCAACCGGCCCGCGTGCTGATCGCCTACCCCCTGAAGAAGGCCGATCCGGCTGCGGTCCTGGAAATGCTGCAGGAGCTGCAACCGGACGCTCGTTTTGCAGCTGACACCCGCGCCAAACGTATTCTTGTCACCGCCTCACTACCTCTACAGGCCCGACTCCAGGCGATCATCGAACAACTGGACGCGGCGCCCGACACGCAACTGGAAACGGTTGCCCAGACCTACCACATCAAGCATGTTACAGCCGAGCCCTTGATTGAATTACTCGAATCACTCTACCCCGACATGAAATTTGTCGCGGAACCCAGCAACCGCAAGCTCATCGTCACGGGCACAAAATACGATCATCAAAAACTCAGCCTGACCCTCGAGAGAATTGACGCTGGTGGTCCGTCGGGAAGACAAGTCAAGACGTACCCCGCCGGACAATCAAGCCCGAATCAACTCGCCAATGTCATCATACAACTGGTCCCCACTGCCGTTATTTCAACCAACACGGAAACCAAACGCCTTATCATCTGGGCAGACGAAGATGGACACAAGGCGATCGGGCAAGCGGTCCAACAATTCACACAACAGGATGCAGCGAAGGCCCGCACGCTTAAGACCCACCTTCTGCCACAAGCCGCCAAGGGGGTTACCCTCCGAGGCGTCACAGGACTCCAGGCAATCCTGGAACTCATGCAAGAGGCCTTGCCGGCTGCCAATATTTCACTCGACGAAACCAACCAACGCGTGATCGCCTGGGCAAGCGAGGACGACCACCAGACGATCCTGAAGATGATCAAGGAATTCAGCAAGGATCCGCCTGCCAACCGTGGTGTTCACCTCAAGACGCACCAGGCCGCCCCGGATGTACTGCGCAACGCCGAACCGCTACTGGCTGACGTGGCCCCCAACGCTCGCCGGGTTGAAACCACGGATACCGACAAGTGGCTCGTCTGGGCCTCGGAAGAAGAACAAAAGGCCATCGATAAATTGCTGGTTGACCTGGAAAAGCAACTTTCCCTGGCCCGACCTCGCCGCTTACTGAAAACATACGCGGTGACCAAAGCAGATATCTCCATGGCCCAGCAACTGATTAGTGAAACCGCTCCCGGTGCGACCATCCTCGAGGGTACCGCGCCGCAGCAAATTCTCGTGCAAGCGACGGAACAGGATCACGGCCGAATTGACGCCGTTCTCAAGAGCCTGGCCACGGTCCTCCAAAAGCCGGAAACCTCGCTGCACGTCTATGCAATCAATCCGCAGCAATCCAGTCTTATCCAGGACCTGATTACCAAGCGAACCGCTGACGCCACCCTGCTTGAAAACGTCTCCCCAGGACAACTTGTCATCCAGGCACCAGAAGGTGACCATGAGATCATTGCCAAGCTCCTGGAGGAACTTTCACAGAAACTAGCGCCACCGGCCAGCCGCATCCAGGTGTACCCGGTTCCCAAGGACCAGGCCACGGTTGCCCGCGAACTGATTCAGCAGGTAGCTCCCCAGGCCACGATCCTGGAAAGTCCCTATGACAACAAGCTGGTGGTAACCGCGATGCCCGACTCGCACCTGAACATTGCCACAGCGCTCAAGGAAATTTCCGGGATGCTAAAAAAACCGGGGACCAGCGTACGTGTTTACCCGATCGATAAGAATCGACTCCTGGCCCAAACGGTCCTGGATCATTTCGACGCCGCACTAACTGCAGACACATCGATCCAGCTCAACGAGGTCACCAATGCACTTATTGTCCGAGCCAGCACAGAACAGCACAGCCAGATTAAACAGGCTGTCGCTGCCCTGCTTGAGCAACTGCCCATGCCGGCCAGGCCCACCACCCAGGTTTACACGCTCAAGCTGGCTTCTGCCGAAGCGGTCCAGGAAGCCCTCAGTCCCCTGGTCACCAGTGGTTCGGTGGTGGCCGATCCAAGCAGCAACTCCATCCTGGTCACGGCCAACGAGGAGGAACAGAAACGCGTGGCGAACGTGGTCAAGCAACTTGACCAGGTCCCCAGTCGGACCGCCACGGTTAAGGCGTACCGGATCAAGCAAGCCGACCCCGAGGCCGTCTTCCAAAGCCTCTCACAAACTTTCGGTCGTGGCCAGC
>JAZADA010000305.1:0-11109 GCA_036124135.1 Planctomycetota bacterium
GTCGTGGTGCTTCCCAGGAACGCAAGGACTCCGAGCGAGATTCATCATCCAGCAGTCGCAGTCGTGAAGACATCATGAAAGCCATCCAGGCACGGATGGCCCAGGGTCGTGGCGCCCAGGGTCGTGGTGGGAATGACAGTCGTGGTGCTTCCAGTAACAACCGTAGTCGTGAAGATATTATGAAGGCCATCCGGGAACGAATGGCCCAGGGCCGTGGCAATGACAGTCGTGGTGCCCAGGGCCGTGGTTCTTCACGAGGCCGTGGTGGCAGTGATAGTCGTGGTGCCCAGGGTCGTGGTAATCGTGGTCCCGGTGCCCAAGGGCGTGGCGGACCCGGTCGTGGTAATGGCGGTCCCGGTGCTCAAGGGCGTGGCGGACCCGGTCGTGGTAATGGCGGTCCCGGTGCTCAAGGGCGTGGTGGACCCGGTCGTGGCAATGGTGGTCCCGGTGCTCAAGAGCGTGGTGGACCCGGTCGTGGCAATGGTGGTCCCGGTGCTCAAGAGCGTGGTGGACCATCCAGGGGCCGATAAGTCCAATACCTGGTAACCCAGACACCTCCTTCGGCCTCCTGTTGGTTTTTTGGCATCGTGCCGACCGACTGGAGGCCAAGGTATTTCTTGGCACTGCCAGGCTGCCTGGTCAGGCTTCCGATTCATCGTGAGCCGGTAATGATTCAACGGGGCGGAGGCCCGCATCGACAGCTGCCTGGTGTCCTTCTCGCCAGGCAGCGGTATCCTCTGTTTGAAGCAGTTCATAATGGAGCGACTTGTAGGTGAGCGGGATGGCGCCAGCCTGTCGCATTCGATAGATGGCCGGATCCGTATCGACAGCGGAACTAAAAAGGCAGTCCTCGAGGATGAAAACCTGGTACTCCTGGTCCAGCAGCCCCAGCACGGATTGAAGAACGCAGACGTCGGTTTCCGTTCCAGCAACTACCAGTTGCTTGCGTTGAAGTTGCTTTAGCGCAAGTAAGATGTCAGGTTCGCCGCAGAGGTCATAGGTTTGCTTGTGGTGTACCTGTCCATGCTCGGGGAATTTTTCTTGCAGGCGTGGCAGCAGCATGCCCTTGCGATCGACGGGCTCTTCCAGGGTCGTCAGCAAGGGCAGTTGCAGCCACTGGGCGACAATGAGTAATTGTTCCAGTCGCACCAGGACAGGTTCCCGGGGTCCGATCATTTGATCCACGAAAGCTGCCTGGATATCGATCAGCACCAGGGCCAGGTTGTCAGCATCTAGTTTGAGTTCAGTCATGGCTTCTTGGCTTGCCAGGGATTTTACAGATACCGTTGATGATCTGGTGGAAGGATTAAGGGTACTGCCTACCATGATAGGCTGACGATCGGGTTTACCCAAGTAATCGGGTGCTTTCACATATTTAAATGTGTAGTTCAGTGGCTAACTTACCTGGTCAGTCCTTGCGATGGGTTGGAAGCATGAGATAATAAAATGGTTGTTCCTGACATGCGGGAACCGTTCCTTTTCTGGATTCAAGATTTTTCTCCATTCTCCAGGAGCAGTGTGATGCGGACTTCGATAGGTAGGATTACGGGTAACTCGCTGGTTGTCTTGTTGCTGAGTTTCTCGGTGATCGTTTTACTGGATCGCATCAGTGTCGAGTCGGCAGAGGCTGCCAGTCCCGCGGAAGATGCAGCTGGCATCATCAAGGCGACGGGAGTCGATGGGGGACTGGTTGTCCACCTGGGTTGTGGTAGTGGCGAGTTGACCGCTGCCTTGCAAAGGAACTCTCGTTACCAGGTACACGGGTTAGATCGCCAGCCGCAGAACGTGCAGCGTGCTCGTCAGCATATCCAGTCCCGTGGTATCTACGGTGAAGTCTCGGTGGATCAGCTGCGTGGCAAGGAATTGCCCTACACCGATAACCTGGTGAACCTGGTCGTGGTTGAAAGCAGCCAGGGGGTCACACAGGCGGAAGTAATGCGTGTCCTGGTTCCCCTGGGTGTGGCCTACATCAAGGAAGGTGGCCAGTGGCAACGACACGTGAAACCTCGTTCGAAAGAGTTGGATGAGTGGACGCATTACCTGTATGACTCCAGCGGTAACGCGGTGGCACACGATACGGTGGTTGGTCCACCGCGGCACCTGCAGTGGGTAGGAAGTCCTCGTTGGTCCCGGCATCATGATCGCATGGCGAGCATGAGTGCGCTGGTCGCCTCCGGTGGCAAAATTTTCTACATCATGGACGAGGGATCGCGAATCTCGATTCAACTACCTCCTCGCTGGACATTGATTTGTCGCGACGCGTTCAATGGCGTCATTCTCTGGAAACACCCGATTACCGATTGGCAGAATCACCTTTGGCCCCTGAAGAGTGGCCCCACCCAGTTAACTCGCCGGCTGGTTGTCACGGCAGACCGGGTGTACGTGACCCTGGGCCTGCACGCTCCGTTAACGGAATTGGATGCTTCCACCGGTGAGGTTCTGCAAACCTACGAGGGGACCAAGACAACCGAGGAAGTGATCACCCGCGATGGGATTCATTACCTGCTGGTCAATGACGGTGATACCGAGGTAGCCAAGTATGCACCGGGGCTGAACCTGGGCGATCAGCGCCGCGTGGCGACCGAGTTCCAGTGGAATGGTAAGCCGCGTACGGTGATGGCCGTGGAGGCCAAGAGCGGACGGATCCTGTGGCGATACAAGAGCTCGGTGGCACCGTTGACCCTGACCGCTCAGCAGGACCGTGTCCTGTTTCATGATGGTGAAAAGGTTGTCTGCCTGGACAAGACCAGTGGTAAAGCAGCCTGGTCCTCGGTCCCGGCGCCACGACGTTCCAACGTGACCATGAATTTCGGTCCCAAGCTGGTGCTGTACAAGGATGTCGTCTTGTATGCCGGTGGAGATCGCAAGATGCAGGTCTTTGAACTCAAGACGGGCAAGCAACTCTGGACCGCTCCGCATGCCCAGTCCGGTTACCAGTCACCGGAAGACCTGCTGGTTGCGGGTGGCCTGGTCTGGTCGGCGCCGACCACGCAGGGTCGGCAATCAGGTACCTTTACCGGGCGTGACCCCTGGACGGGAAAGGTCGTCAGGGAGTTCTCTCCCAACGTCAGCACCTACTGGTTCCACCATCGCTGTTACATCGCCAAGGCGACGGACAAGTTCCTGATGACCTCGCGCACGGGAATTGAATTTGTTGATCACGCTCAAAAAGACTGGGACATTAATCACTGGGTCCGTGGTGGCTGCCTGTATGGCATCATGCCCTGTAATGGAATGGTCTATGCACCGCCGCATGATTGTGCCTGTTACCCGGAAGCCAAGTTGTACGGGATGAATGCCCTGGCTCCGGCTGCTCCCAGCCGCCAGGTTACCGAGAGGACTCCAGAAGCAGACCGGTTACAGAAAGGACCTGCCTATGGACAGAACCTGGCACAACCGGTCGGGCAGAATGACTGGCCCACGTTTCGTGGTAACACGGAACGCAGTGGTTTCACGCGACAGGAAATGGCCACGGACCTGGCCCAGGACTGGCAGACCAGCCTGGGTGGGCGACTGAGTAGCGTGGCGATCGCCGGGGACAAGTTGTTCGTGGCCCAGATCGATGCTCATACGGTCCATGCCCTGGATGCCGCGACGGGAAAGAAATCGTGGAGCTATACCACCGGTGGCCGTGTTGATTCACCCCCCACCTTTCATGATGGGCGTGTGCTGTTCGGTTCCGCCGATGGTTGTGTTTACTGCTTGCGGGCCAGTGATGGTGAACTGATCTGGAGATTCCAGGCAGCTCCCCAGGATCGACGCCTGATGGCCTTTGAGCAACTGGAATCGGTCTGGCCTGTCCATGGAAATGTCCTGGTCTACGATAACGAGGCATACTTCGTTGCCGGGCGTTCGGCTTTCCTGGATGGTGGTCTCAAGTGGTACAAGCTGGATGTTGCCACGGGACGCAAGGTTTCAGAAATCGATATGAACGAAAAAGACCCCGAAACGGGTAAGAACCTGCAGTCTAATATCCAGGTGCTGAACATGCCGGTCGGTTTGCCCGATATCCTGGCCAGTGATGGTAGCTACGTTTACATGCGATCGCAGCGATTTGATTTTGATGGTAAGCGAGAAGAAATTGGTCCCCATTCCGGGGTTCCTGCTGAACAGGGAGCCGCCCAGACCGGTGATGGTGTTCACCTGTTTTCACCAACAGGTTATCTCGACGGCAGCTGGTTCCACCGGGCCTACTGGGTTTACGGACGCAGCTTTGCCGGAGGCCATGCTGGTTATTACCAGGCCGCTAAACATGCTCCCTCGGGACGGATTATTGTTTGTGATGACTCCAATGTTTATGGATTCGGCCGTAAACCCGAGTACTTGAAGTGGACCACGACACTGGAGCACCAGCTTTTTTCTACATCGAAGGAAGCACCGGAGGTTCAGAAGGGTGCCAAAGGTGGCGGCGGATCGTTGGTCCAGGTGAAGCGATCAGCCAGCCTCAATCCAGCAGGCAAGGCCATCACGGTCGAGGCCTGGGCGAACCCCGCCAAGAACGCTGGCGTGGTAGTCGCTCATGGTGGACCCAGTATCGGTTACGCGCTGAGCGTGCAAAAAGGAAAACCTTGCTTCACGGTTCGTGTTAATAGCAAGGTTTACGAGGTCACGGGACTCAAGCGTATCTTGAAGCAGTGGTCGCACCTGGTTGGCATGCTGACCGCTGAGAAGGAACTGCGGCTGTACGTGAATGGCCAACTGGTGGCCAGCGGTAAGGCGGCGGGATTGATTGGAGGGGATCCTGTGCAGGGCCTGGAAATCGGTGCCGACCTGGGCGGTAGCGTGGGGAATTACCAGGCACCATTTGCCTTCACTGGTGTTATTGACGAGGTACGTGTTTACCATGGGACATTGACCGATGCCGAAATCAGGACCCATCATCGAGAACCCGGTAGCGTGGTCGCTGGCCAGGCCAAGCTGGTACTGGCCCACTCCTTTGAAGAGGGTAAGGCACAAGACAGCTCTGGCAACAAGAACCATGGAGCAGTGGTGGGCACGAAGGCCGATGCGGGTAAGCTGAAGCAAGGTCTGCGATTCACCGGTAAGTCTGGTGGCAATAGCCAGGGTGGATCGTTTGTTAAGCCTCATTGGACCGAGGAAATACCTGTTTTCGTACGGGCGATGGTGCTGGCTAACAAGACCCTGTTCGTGGCGGGCCCCCCCGATCTCATGGACGAGGAAGATACCTTTAAAAAGCTTGTGAAACGTGATGCCAAGGTGCAGTCGATCCTGGTTAAACAGGACCAGGTACTGGCCGGCAGCGAGGGAGCCCTGTTGCGAGCGGTTTCTGCAGAAAGCGGGGAATCGCTTTCTGAATTGAAGCTGCCTGGGTTGCCCGTCTGGGATGGGATGGCGATTGCCAATGGCTACATCTACATCGCGACGGAGGATGGCACCGTGTTACGATTGAAAGCGCGTGAATAGCCTCTTTTCGGGGAATTTGAAGTTATGTTAAGTGTTGCTCCGGGAGGCACTTCTCGGTAGGCTGTGAGGCTTCGATGGTCCGCGCCTTCCGCCCAAGTCTGCCCTGCATGGATTCCTTACCCGCCTCATCTTCCAAGCCTCTCTATGGTCGCACATTTGTGATTGCGGTTGTCAGTCAATCCATCTTCGTGATGGGCAATACCTTGATGACCCATCATGCCCGGTGGGTGAAAGCGCTGGGTGGTAGCGAGACAGATGTGGGCCAGGTACTGGGTTTTGGGGCCGTGATTGGGCTGCTGGTCCGCCCCTGGATGGCGCAGTGGATCAACCGGATTGGTGCCCGCAACATGTGGGGTATTGGTTACCTGGTTTTTGGCGTGGGTGCGTTATGCAATATTCTCCTGGATGAGCTGAACTGGACGGTCTATGCGATCCGATCGATCTTTGTCTTTGGGAGTTCAATTGTCTTTGCCAGTAGCCTGACCTATGTCACGCAAATATCACCCCGCGAACGACGTACCGAGGCGATTGGCATCGTCGGGGCTGGTGGCTTTATCGGTATGCTGGTGGGCCCTGCCCTCGGGGACATGTTGATTGGCAGTCCGAACCCGACCGCGGGAGATTTCTTCAGTCTTTTCATCCTGGCAGGTTTGTTCATGGTTTTACCCGGTTGCCTGTTGACCCTGTTGCCACCGACACGATTGTCGGAAGCACCGGCTGCCGTGAGCTTGAAAGACTTCCTGAATACGATCCAGCGTCACTGGCCAGGAACGATCTTGCTGGTCGACATTGCTTTTGGGTTGTGCATGACGATCCCCTTTGGTTTCCTGGCGACGTTTATCGACGTGGAGCAACTGGTGATACCGGGCATTCCCGTGATTGGTCTTTATTTCTGGAGTTACGCGGGCTGGGGCCTGACCGTGCGGGTTAGCCTGCGCAAGTTGCCGGACCGGGTGGGTCGTCGCAAGGTGCTACTGGTGGGGATGCTGTTCATGTCAGCAGGCCTCTTTTCTTATTCCCTGGTCGATAGTGCCCATCCCTGGTTGATCATGGTACCGGCATTGATCTGTGGTACGGGGCATGCACTGATGTTCCATACGATGACTGCCCTGACGATGGAACGGTTTCCCTACGAGGTTCGGGGAACGGGATCGTCGTTTTCACTCATGGCATTGGAAACCGGTACGATTTGCGGGGCTCCCATCCTGGGGATGATCGCGGAACACAGTTATGACAGGATGTTCGTCGTGATGGGCATTTTTGTTGGCAGCGTGGCCTTGCTTTACTTCTTTTCAAGCCTGCCCGTGTGGCGAGAACGTGCTCGGTCAAGAGATGAGCAACTGACGCTTTAGCCTGCGGGGCGCCGGCTGACGTTCGCCGATTCCGAAAGATGGAGCACGTCACCCTGGCGTACCGTGCAGACAGGTACCCATTCGATGGCTTCTCGCTGGTTGCCACAGGCATCGGAAAAAACAACCTGTTGCTCGGAGGTTTGTAGTGCGACCAGGTCGGCAACGGCACCTGGCCGCAGGCACCCCAGTGTTTCCGAGGATTGCAGGATAGCCGCGGGTCGCGTCGTGACTGCGGTGAAGATGTCGGCCGGTTCCATGCCTGCTGCCCTTAACTTGGACATGGTTCGGGGCAACGTGTGAACCTCTTGACGTGCAAGGTGCTGCACGTGCAGGTCGGTTGAGATGGTATCGGGCAGGAACCCCTCGGCAATGGCCGCGCTGGCGACCTCGAAGTCGAAGGCTGCGCCTCCATGGCCGACATCAAACAGGATTCCCCGTAGGCGAGCTTCTCGAATGGCGGAATGGACAGTACCCCCTGCCATGATGTTGTGGGGTTGGCTGCGAAAACAATAGGTCACGATGTCTCCGGGTCGCAGCAATTCCATTTGTTCACGAAAGGCCCAGTCTTCCGGGGGCCGCATTCCATAGAGTAGAGGCAGCTTCGTCTCTTCGGCAATCTGCAGGCCCCGGCGCAGGACCTCGCGCGGATCAGAATTCCCACAGCAGTTGCGGCTGGTATTGACCGATACGGCTCGTACACGGTCGCCCCCCGCATGGATGGCAGCAATACAACGAGCGATATCGATATCGTCCAGTCTCTCGAAGCAGCCGGTCGGCGTGGACTCAGCAATTTTCGCAGGATTCATGGCCATCAGCACACGTGTGCGTGAGGCCTCGATCGTATGCTCCTGGTAGGCCTGCCAGTTGTCCGCTCCGGCGTCTCCCTGGGACATCACCGTGGTGACCCCGAACGGCAGCATGTGTTCATCCGGAACGACGCCCCAGACGGATCCCTGGCAGGCAGGGTGGGCGTGCAAGTCAATCAAGCCGGGGAGCAAGATGGCATCGTGGAATTCCAGGTGTGGTACAGGCATATCAGCAGCCAGTGATTTCACGTGGTCGATCTTTCCCTGCTGCAGTGTAATTTGTGCCGGACCATCCTGATCCGTGCTGTGACAAATCACCTGGGGAGCCTGGACTAAGAGTTGGGCGGGTGAATTCATGTGCAAGAAAACCAGCTAGTGGTTTGTTTATCGAGGAAAGATCTTATGAAAACGCTGAATTCGTTAGGGATTGAGAGCGAAAGAAGTTGAATTGTTGATTTAGTTTCAGGTACATTATCTGCAGGTGTCAAGAGAACACGCTGTTAGTTCAGGCGTCGATCCAGTTACCAGAACCCGGAAGGCCGTTGCGATGTTCACCATTCCAGGTAAAGCCGGGCGTTGCTGTGACGGTATTTCTCGTCGCGCCTTCATGCAGATTGGTGGCCTCGGTTTTGGAGGCTTGACCTTGCCTCAATTGCTGCAGGCCGAGAGCAAATCAGGTGGATCATCTCAGAAGAGCGTGATCATGGTGCTATTGCCGGGTGGCCCGTCGCACCTTGACATGTTCGATTTAAAACCGGATGCGCCGGCAAATATCCGTGGTGAGTTTCAACCGATTCGTACCAACGTACCGGGTATCGAGATTTGCGAATTGATGCCACGATTGGCAAAGATGGCAGACAAGTTGGTTCCGATTCGTTCGCTGGTGGGAGCCCCGGACGATCATAACGTACACTGGTGTGTGACCGGTTGGGAAACGCACCCCGAGCAAACAGGTTCCAAGGAGATTCCTGGTTATCCACCAGGAGGGTGGCCCTCGATGGGCGCCGTTGTTTCGCGCATGCAGGGGAGCGCGATACCTGGGGTACCGGCCAACGTCGATCTTTCCCCGGACTATTATGATGCCCGGTTCGTGAAAAGTGCCGGGCTTGGCCAGGCAGGATTCCTGGGGCCAGCACATGCGGCCATGGAAGTTGCTGCCGTGGATCGTAAGAATTTCCAGGTGCAACAGGCGGCTATCGAACGCCTGGATGATCGGAAAACCTTGCTACGGGAATTCGATCGGTTTCGGCGTAGCTATGATAACCGTGGTGTCATGGAGCGCATGGACGTTTTCAGTGAACAGGCTTTCCAGGTGCTTACCTCGGGAAGACTGGCCCATGCCCTGGATCTTTCCAAGGAAGATCCGGAGGTAAGAGCGCGTTACGGTGTTCAGTCGTCCGATCCCCCGGTACGTGGCGGCGGTAAACACCTGGATCAATTTCTCCTGGCTCGACGTGTTATCGAGGCAGGAGCTCGTTGCGTGTCCATGGTATTTAGTCGCTATCCCTTCGGACGGATGCTCAAGGGTGACTACAACTGGGATTGGCACAAGGATAACTTTGCCGAGGCACGAGGTACTTTACCGCTGCTGGACCTGGGACTTTCCACGTTGATCCAGGACCTCGATGAACGGGGTATGCTCGATGACGTGTCGATCGTGGTCTGGGGGGAATTCGGAAGAACGCCCAAGATCAACGCGAATGCAGGGCGTGATCACTGGTCCAAGGTAGCCGGTGCCTTGCTGGCTGGCGGTGGTATGAGGACGGGGCAGGTGATTGGAGCAACGAACCGGTTTGGCGAATATGCCCAGCAACGTCCGGTTCATTTCCGCGAGGTCTTTGCCACGCTCTATCACCAGCTGGGCTTGGATTTACACCAGGCGATCTTCAAGGACCTGGCAGGCCGTCCCCTGCATGTGTTGGATAACCATCGTCCCCTGCCGGAGCTTGTTTGATTCGCTCCAGGTCATCTGGCTGGACTAGATCAACTCCGCAATCGGCTTGCCATCGGGTAAGAGTGGAATTGGTCGGCCCTCGGGAGTGACCGTGTGATGGCGAGGATCAATCCCCAGGTGCCGATAGAGCGTGGCCAGGACATCGGTGGGACCAATCGGTCGTTCCGTGGGAACTTCTCCATGCTTGGTGGAGGCGCCGATCACCTGGCCAACCTGCAAGCCTCCTCCGGCAAGCAGGATACTCATCAGGGAACCCCAGTGATCGCGACCACCGGTCTTGTTGATCTTGGGCGTTCTTCCGAATTCCCCCCAGACCAGCAAGAGAACTTTCTTATCCAGTCCGCGCTGGTAAAGATCAGTGATCAATGCGGACAGCATCTGGTCCAGCGGCGGGCCCGAGATATCCATGCCGCGGCTGGGGCCGTTGGAGCCATCCGCGGGTCGCTTGTCATTGATGATGTTGAGATGCCAGTCCCAGCAAAGGGAATCCGGTGCGGTGTTGATGGTGACAAACGTCACGCCTGCTTCGACCAGTCGTCGTGCCAGCAGGGCTGTCTGTCCCCAGCGATGTTTACCGTAGAGGTCGTGGGTCGCCTTGGATTCCTGGCTTAGGTCAAATGCACGGCGTGCTTTCCCGTTGGTCACCATGTCCAGGGCAACCTGGGTGAACTTATCGACACCATCCAGGCGTCCGTTGTTGTCTACGGCTCGTGGAATGCGATCGAGATCCTGCAGCAGCGAACGGCGATCAGCAATCCGGTCCAGCGTGATGTCGTCCGCCAGTTTCAGGTTGGCCGTGGCAGCGTTGACCTTCGAGGCCAGGAACGCGTCGCGAAACGGATCCTGTTCAATCAGGAAAGGGGATTGGCTGGTACCCAGGTGCCCGGGTCCCATCACTTCCCCGATGTTCGGATTCCGCGTGTGTTCCTCCGAGAGCAGGACATAGGCTGGTAATCCCGGATGATTAGGCCCACGAAACTTACCAGCGACCGATCCAGAGGACGGATGTGAGGCCACGTTGTTGGTACCGGCGTATCCTGTCGAGCACCAGTGGGCAGCCACGAAGTGTCCGTTGGTCGTATGCGTGATGCTACGGATGATCGCCGCTCGATCAATTACCTGGGCAGTTAGTGGGAGTTTTTCACAAAAGGAAATCCCTGGTAACCGCGTCGGGATGGCCTGGTAAGGTCCACGTATTTCTGCCGGAGCGTTGGGCTTGGGATCAAAGGTTTCAAATTGGCTGTGCCCGCCACCAAGCCAGACCTGGATGACGGCGGTGTCCTTGGCAGGCTCGGAACTGGCTGCCTGCAACTGGAGAACCTGCTGCAGGGAAAGACCGGTACCACCTGCCAGCAGCGCTGCCTGGGAAAACTGTCGTCGCGAAAGTAAAGCGGAGGCAGGATTTCTTGGTTTCATGGAGGGAACCGTCGTACGGGATACCGTGTGAGAACCAGGGGCCGGCTCTATCCTAGCGAAAGAAGGGGTGAGATTTAACTCCATTCATTCTTTTTTTTTGTTTTTCAGTAAGCTGGGCGTTTCTTGCGGCCTCCTGGCAGAAAGATGATAATAGGTA
>JAZADA010000306.1:0-14515 GCA_036124135.1 Planctomycetota bacterium
ATGTTTACCCTCAGCGTGACGAATCCTGGTAATGGGGATGCCGATAACGTCTCGGTATTACTGACTCCAGGTGAAGAGAAACCGCATTGGATTGGGCATATACCGGCAGGTGGCAGCCGGCAACTGCAGTTCGAGATGGCGGCGGCCCAGGCAGGAGTGATGCAGCTGCGAGCTGTTGCGACTGCGGATCGAAAATTGCAGGCCGATGTCGATTACGCGGTTACCGTGCGACAACCACGATTGGACCTTAAGGTGGTGGGACCAGCCAGGAAGTATGCCGGGTCTGCAGTGAAATACCAGGTGGTGCTGACGAATCTCGGTGATGCACCGGCTAATGACCTGCTGATTCGTGCGGCATTGCCCAGTGGTGTTACGCTGGTTCCCGGTGAGGGGCAGGTCGATGCAGCCAATGGATCGATGGCCTGGAAGTTAGGCACACTAGCCGCCAATACCGAGCGAAAATTTGACTTTACATGCCAGCTCGTGACGGCCGGTGACAAGACGGTCCAGGTGAGCGCCGAGGCCGAGTCGGCAAACATGGTATCCGCCACTGCGATGACAGAGGTTACGGGTGTCGCAGACCTGAAGTTGATTGTCAACGACCCGCAGGGACCACAGGCAGTGGGAGACGAGGTCGTCTACGAGGTGCAGGTTCTTAACCGCGGCAGTAAAACGGCAGAAGCTGTCAAGCTGGTGGCCCAGTTTAGTGACCATATTGAGCCGGTACGTGTGTCGGGAGGACGAGCAGATTTAGTTCCCGGCCAGGCCTTGTTCCGGCCACTACAACGGCTCGAACCTGGTCAGCAGGTGACCCTGAAGGTTTACGCGAAAGCATCCACCACGGGCAATCACCGTTTTCGTGCTGAGTTGACCAGCGACGATCCGGAAACACAACTGGTCCAGGAGGAAATGACCCGTTTCATGACCGACCCGAACCAGGCCGCTGAAGATCGTACGGTCCAGGAAGAGGATTAATCACTCGGGTCGTCGTTCAGTCGGACCATGCTTAATGGTTGTTGATTCCAGGGATCTTCAACTCGCAGGGCGACCTTGCCGGCCAACAGGTCTTCCATGAGAGAGCCCAGCAGGTTGGCTCGCCATCCTGAGGCCAGGGTCGGTGGCGGCTTGGACTGTTCATCGTTGCGATTGAAACGGTAGGCCAGCCAGTCGCGTACGTCCTGCGTGGTGGCAACCATGTTGGGTGCGATCTCCGCGGACTTGCAGTGATTCCCGAGGGCGGTCGACAGGAACTGGGTCAGCACTGTCAGGTGTGGTCCACGGTTCTTGCGTACCACGGTAGGGTGTTCACTGGCATCAAGATCAAGAGCTGTTTGGATGGCCGCGGCCAGTTCCGCAATGCGGTTGTTCAGGTTGCTGCGGTTCATCCCACGAATCGCACGAATCCGTTGAGGATCCGCAGTTTGTCGACGGGCTAACTCGCAGATCAGGTCGTCTCGCAGAATCCGACGAGCGGGGCGATTGCGACTTTTAGCTTCACCGTCACGCCAGTGCCAGAGCTCTCGCACAATGGCCAGGTTGCGACGATTGAGAGAGCCTGATCCGGAAACGTTGCGCCAGGCTTCGGGGCCAGCTTCACGTTGCAGCTTGTTTTGCCATTCAGTGACTTCAGTTTCGACCCACTCAGTGCGTCCCAGGGCTGCCGTACGCTCCTGCAGGGCCGCCGCGACCTGCTGCAGATCCGCGACATCTTGAACCGCATAATCCAGCTGTCGTTTCGATAACGGTCGTTTCCGCCAGTCCGTGCGCGTTTCGCCCTTGGCTAGATTCTTGCCGAGCAGCTTATGGACCAGGGTCCCGTAGGATGCAGGGTATTCAAGTCCAATGATGCCCCCCGCAATTTGCACGTCATAGAGCGCGTGAGGCGGTTGGTCGATGGCAAACAGGCTGAAGCGAAGTTCCTCACGGCCAGCATGAACGATCGTTTGGTGACCGGGTTCTGCCAGTGTTTCCCAGAATGAAGTTACGTCACCTATCGCCAGGGGATCAATCAGGGAAATCTGCTTACCGGCCGCAACCTGGATCAGGCAAAGCTCCGGAAGATAACTGTCCTCGGACACGAATTCCGTGTCAAAGGCGATCACCTTGGCCTGTCTAAGATCGTTACAGAGATCCTGTAATTCTTGTTCGGTGGTAATGTATTGGTGCTGCACGTCATAGCAACGGGGTTGAATTCTATATGGGGTAGCTCGAGAAAACCCTCACGTTGCTATCTTAAACCATCTATTAAATATTGAACAGTCGCAGGTAAGTTGCGTTGGTCGGGATGTCGTGGCACCTGTTCGGATAGGTGTCGTTTAGGGCATAATAGAGGTTTGCATAATAGACCCCCGGAGCCTGCGATTGATGCGAGAATGTTGGTTGCGACCGAATCGACGGGTACTCGTGGTGGCCATTGCCTTGCTGGCTGTCTTCGCCCTGTTGGCCTCGATGCTGGCCAGCGGACAATGGTGGCCCGGATCCTGGCTGATCGTGAAGGCCATACTGGCCATGGTGGCCCTCTGGATTTGGCTGCGAGTGATCATGCTGGTTATCCATGCTTGCCTTCCGCGTCTGGCTTACCAGCAGGGAGACCTGCTAGTGTTTCTCCGCTACCGCCGTCCATTGCGTGTTCCGGTCTCCCAGGTGGAATGCTTTTTCCTTGGGCAAGGTGATAGTATGCTGGCAACTGCTGGTGAGAGTGAGACAACGGAATCCCTGGCTAAAACACATACGATCGTGGTGCGCCTGGCTGAGGCAGCAAAAGACTGGCAGGCTCGTGAAGTTCGTCCAGAATTGGGCCGTTGGTGCGATGGATACATCACCATTCGTGGTACCTGGTGTGAACCGGTGAGCCCGGAATTGGTGAAGCAGTTGAATTCCCGGCTGGTCAAGATTCATCGTCAGCAACGACAGGAGAAAGTGACTTCATGACAGCCTTGTTGGTGAGTGTTCGTAATGCCACGGAAGCCCAGGCAGCCCTTTTGGGGGGAGCTGATATCGTAGATGTCAAGGAACCCCGGTTCGGTTCACTCGGTGCTGCTTCCGCGGCGACCTGGCAGGAAGTGGATGAAGTTGTCAGTTCCCAGGCGTTGCTGAGTATTGCCCTGGGAGAATTAATGGATTTTGCCCCTGGCCTGGGAGATTCTTTACCCGGTAATACGCATTATGCCAAGATTGGACTGGCTGGCTGCATGGATCGTTCGGACTGGCCGGTGCGTTGGCTGGAAGCGTGGGAGAGCCTTCCTGCGGATGTTCAGCGAGTGGCTGTTTGCTACGTTGATCATGAGCAGGCGCGATCACCGAACTGGGATCGGATTCTAGAGGAGGCACCGGCGGCCGATTGTAAATGCTTGCTGCTAGATACTTTCGATAAATCTGCGGGAGATCTCTTCAGCCATTGGTCGGTGGCTCACCTGGGGCATGTTGTCGCCCGAGCAACCGATCTGGGGCTTCTCGTGGTAGCTGCTGGATCTATCGGGGAAGCCGATTTGGAGCGACTTGAGGAGGCTGGTGTCGGATGCCTTGCCGTGCGAGGTGCGGTCTGCCGGCCGAACCGAGTGGGGCATCTGCAGGAGGAGTTGGTGAGGCAATTACGGGCCGCCTGCGGAGTTAATGGGGCCTCTCTTTCCACCGGGTGAATGGTCTCGGGAATCAGCTCTTGTGATCGTGAAAATAATTCTTCTCGATAACTTGACTTTCCTCATGCGGAGTCCGATACTTGGGGCTTCAGGGGGCCGATTTCGGGGCCACCTACGTTGTCGGCAGAGAAATAATTGTTGCAGGAAACGGAACGAGGCGTTCATAAGTTTTCTTTTTGCTTCTTTGGATGGATAGGAGAGAAGCCGTGCCACAATCGGTGCTTGATGCGATCAAAATGGGTATTTGGGACTACGAACCTGAAGACCAAGCGGACATGGAATATGAATCAACCGAGGCTCTGCCCGGAACGGATGCGAAACTAGCGGCACTGAGCGCTCGGATTGAGCGTGGCTTACCGCTTTGGCATCCCGAAGATCGCCGCACCTACAATGACAGCGAGCAGATTCCCGAGTAGTTCTGCTCCGGGCGATTACTGTCTTTGTTGGCAAGTATTTTCTGCGGCGAGCCGTCGCCTTCAGCGAAGTTGGTGGTGTTCGTGCGCTGCTGCGTATCGTGGTTCCCTTCGCAAACAAGAATCTGTTAAACTGCGCCCCGGTAAAACAAGACGAGTGGTGGCCAGCTAGTTGCATGACGTTTGCAAGCGGTTGGGAGACCCAGCAAAATCGTTTGAAAGGAAACAGCATGCCGAGCTTTGGTAGCCAGGTAGAACATCAGTTAGGGCAACCAGCAGCAGTCGCGCGGCTGGAGACATTCATTGATAAGGTGCGTGAGCAATACCAGGGACAGGTGAGTGGCCTCACGGAAGAATGGAACGAGCATGTGCTGACGTTTTCATTTACGACCTATGGAATCCAGATCCAGGGAACGTTAACGGTTGAAGAGACGGTCGTCGCCCTGGACGGTACCCTGCCCTTCGCAGCCATCGCCTTCAAGGGGAAAATTGAGAGCTCGCTTGCCGAGGAATTAAAGAAAGCGCTCGCCGACTAGTTCGCTGGTCAGGCGGCAGAGTGTTGCGCCGGGTCGTCTCAAGGTTTCTTTTCGGCAATGGTTAGTTGCTGATCTTTCAGTTGATAGACCAGGCCCAGTGGCTCTAGTGTTTTCATCAGGAGTTCATCGAGCGTGGCTTCCTTGAGGTCCAGGTCAACGCGTGACTGGAGCTTGGTTGCAAGCCCAGGGTCGAATCGTACGACGAGTTTTTGTTGTTGCGATATCGAGTCGATGATAGCGGCCGCTGGAGCCTGTGTGACGCGCAGGGTAAATCTTTTCAGGGAAGGTTTGGTCGTCGTGGTGCGGATGGTTTCCCCTCGCAGCAGTCGTGCCAGGAGTTCGTGGTCTTCCTGGCTCCCCCGCACCTCGAGATGAGCTGCCGCTTGTCGGATCGCGAGCCTGGGGAAGCGGGCCTTGACCTTTGCCAGGTTGGCCGAGGAAAGTTTCTTGGGGTAGTTGCGAGCCAGGCTGACCGTCTTGGGGAACGGGATGAGATGAAGTTGACCAGTGTTGAGATCCAGTTGAAAGGTGCGGTTGAAGCCAGCCAGCAGGATACTGAGCCGTTGTGCGAGATCCAGAGGGGGGAGCGTTTGTTCTTTCCAGAGGTCATGGGGTAGACGCGCGGTGGGAGCCAAGGTTAGCTGAGCCGCTTTGATCTGCTGCTGTAGTAAATCGCCTGGCGTGCTCAACCGTTTCCATCGCCATCCGACTGCTTGGGTCAGTCCGGGCTTGATAGCTGCCGGAGCCTGGGATAGTTCTTGTCGCTTGACTTCGCTGACGGTCGCCAGCCGTGAACAAGTTGCCAGCGGACCGAGGTAAATGCAGGGGCCGACCTGGCAGTAACCCATGTTGAGTTGCTGAGCCAGTCGCTGAAGGTTGCGTTCCAGTGATTCTCCAGTGGCCTTGAAATCAACCGTTTGGTCCGGGTCGATACGGCGGTCCAGGAAGATGCAAGTGCGCTGGTTAACGGCGATGCCTCGTGTTAAACGGCGCAGCGTGGTTCCCGACCAGCTGGCCTGCAGGGGCTTTTGCAGCTGTAGTCGAAAATCGCGTCCTGTTAACCATTCCGAGGGAGCGGGCAAGGTCGGTTCAGCCAGGTCGCCTTCGCCCTCTTGCAAGGAAAAGGCCAGGGGAGGCCGGGCCAGGCAACTGGCGAGGATTCCAATCCAGAGTGCCAGGAAACGATAGCGAGATCTTGCGGGGACGTGGATGACCATAATGTCCGTCATAAAAGAGTTAAGCCATCTGCAGTGACTGCTTTCATGATACCGACAGGACTCCCTGAAGCCAAACCAGATTTAAAGAGGTCGTTACTACCCGGTGTGGAGCGAGATACTTACCAGTGGGGTTTGGCTGAAATAACGATTGTCGCTCGTTTCATCGAAAAGATGGGTGGAGCGAGCGTGAGTTATGAGATAAGTTGATCGACAGATCATTGGTTCAATCGGGTTTCAGTGAGTGTCGTATGTTCCAAGTCCAGAAAAAAGAATTTCTAGCCGAGCTGTTCGGTACCTTTGTGCTGATGACATTTGGCTTGGCGGTGAATGCCCAGGTTGGCCTGGGGGACGGGGAATATGGAGACTACCTGTCCATCAATATCGGGTGGGGACTGGCTGTTGTCTTTGGCGTTTATGTCGCAGGTGGTGTCACGGGAGCTCACATTAACCCGGCTGTCACATTGGCATTGGCGGTGAATCGACAACTCGCCTGGTCGAAGGTGCTGCCTTACATGGCGGCTCAATTCATTGGAGCCTTCGTGGCCTCGGCCCTGATCTACGTGGTTTACCTGGAAGCACTCGATCATCATGAGATCGCCCGAGCCAGGGAGTTAATTGTACAGCAGGAATCGGATGACCTGCCCGAGGCATCCAGCGAAGCGCTTTCCGGGGTCACCCGGAAGCCTCCGCGAACAATTAAAACCGCTGGTATTTGGTCAACCTATCCACGTGAATTTGCAGATGGTAGTCGGCTCAGTAATTGGAGTGGGTTCCTGGACCAGGTCGTTGGCACGGCACTTTTGCTGCTTTGTATCTGTGCCCTGGCTGATGAACGTAACATGGCGCCCAGGTCAAACCTGGCTCCGTTCTTGATAGGTGCTGTCGTCCTCATGGTCGGCATGTCCATGGGAGCGAATTGCGCGTACGGGATTAACCCGGCCCGCGATCTGTCGCCTCGCGTTTTTACCTGGCTGGCAGGGTGGGGTAATCTTGTTTTCCGTTCTCCAAATACGACCTGGTACCTGGTGCCTATCCTGGGCCCCTTCCTGGGAGGAATCATCGGTGCCTGGCTTTATCATGTGATGATTGCTCGCTGGCATGTTGATTCCGAGAAACATCCAGGAAAGGTCGTATAGACCGGGAGGATACTATGTCGCAATATGTGCTGGCATTGGATCAGGGGACAACGTCCAGTCGCGCTGTGCTGTTCGGATACGACGGTCGCGTCGTGGCCGTGGCCCAGCAAGAGTTTCCACAGGTGCTACCTCATCCTGGGCATGTTGAGCATGATCCGGAAGCCATCTGGGAGAGCCAGGTCGCAACGGCTCGCGACGTACTCAAGAAAGCGGCCATTGGTCCGGCAGACGTGGCAGCCATCGGGATTACTAACCAGCGTGAAACCACGATCCTCTGGGATGCCCAGACTGGAAAACCGGTTGGGCCGGCAATCGTGTGGCAGAGTCGGGTAACGGTCGATATTTGCAACCAACTCAAGGCTGACGGAACCGAAGATACCTTTCGTAAGAAAACGGGATTAGTCCTCGATGCTTACTTTTCAGGAACCAAGATCAAGTACTTGTTAGATCAAGAAGAAGGCTTGCGAGCGCGTGCTGAGCGGGGTGAAATCCTCTTTGGAACGGTCGACACCTTCCTGATCTGGCGTCTGACAGGTGGAGCCGTTCATGCCACGGATTACAGCAACGCCAGTCGCACGCTGGTGTTTAATATCCACACGCTCGACTGGGATGATGAACTGCTGAACCTACTTGATATTCCTCGCGCCATGCTGCCTGAGGTGAAGCCTTCCAGCGGTGTTTATGGCCAGACGACGGCGGATCTATTTGGTGAACCGATCGTCATCGCTGGAGTAGCCGGCGACCAGCAGGCAGCCACCTTTGGACAGGCTTGTTTCTCGCCGGGTATGGCCAAGAATACCTACGGCACGGGATGTTTCATGTTGATGAACACGGGAACTTCTCCGATCGTTTCGAAAAACCAGTTGTTGACTACGATCGGTTGGGCGATCAATGGAGAGGTTACTTATTGCCTGGAAGGGTCAGTTTTTATTGCGGGAGCAGTGGTGCAATGGTTGCGAGACGGCCTGGGATTGATTGCGAACTCCTCTGACGTGGAAGCGTTGGCTGCCACGGTTGATGATACCGAGGGAGTGGTCGTTGTGCCGGCTTTCGTGGGGCTTGGTGCACCGCACTGGGATCCCTATGCACGCGGTGCGATCCTGGGCCTTACTCGGGGAACCCAGGCAGGCCACCTGGCACGCGCTGCCGTGGAGTCGATGGCTTTTCAGACACGTGATGTGCTGGATGCCATGGCAGCTGACGCTGGCCTGAAGCTGTCTGCCTTGCGGGGAGGTGGAGGGGCGCGTGTTAACGATACGCTGATGCAGTTCCAGGCAGTTTTGCTGGATCCTGGGGTGCGACGTCCTGTCGTGACAGACACGACCGCGTTAGGTGTCGCTTACCTGGCCGGCCTGGCCGTGGGCTATTGGGATGATATGCAGGACATTGCCAGTAACTGGGCGTTGGATCGAGAATTCGTTCCCCAGATGGAGTCCGGGGATCGTGACCGGCGGTATGCGATTTGGCAGCAGGCGGTCCAGCGAGCTTGCCAATGGGAACCAGTAAACGGATGAAGTTTTTCTTGAACACCGTAAGGCTCCAGGGATGCCAGGTGTTCCATCACCAGGGGGGCGAGGAAGTTGGCTGCCGGGACCTGTTGCCTAGCGTCGTATGGCCGTTCGCTTGACTGCTTCCCGGGCATAGAAATTAGGAGACTTGCGGAACTCCTGGAGGCTGTACTCGTTCGTGAATAGGTAGACACGACTCCGATAGGTGACTCCATGACGTCGGTCACCCGGTGTCCATTCGCGGTGTTTTGTTAAACGGACGATATCACTTCCGGCCATGACTGGACTGTAACGGTCCGGGTCGCGCAGGAATTCCTGTTGCTCGTTGAGACCAACAAACAGGTAGAGTTGTCCACGATGGAAAGCGCCCCAGCGGGGATCCCCCTTTTGCCATTGGGGGAACTTGCCGACGAAACCAGCCAGCGTCACGGGGCAATAGCCATCAAGTCCCGGGCGCGGATTATTAAACCCGGGCTTCGTGGGTAGCCTCTCCGTCGGCAAGGAAGGTTGCACGTGTCGTGTTGGATCCTGTGCGACGTGCCCAGGTACGGATCCCTGGCTGTTTGCAATGATGGGATTGCCCAGTTGGCTCCGGGGGCGACGGGCAGGTGGCGACTGGCTCGGAGCCTGCACAGCAACCTGGCTGGTAGTAGGGAATGTTGAGAGTCGGTCGTCGCGGATTCCCGATGCGACCTGGACGACATATTCGGAAGTTTCATCAGAGATACTGTCACTGACCGGGGCCTCTGCTTCTATGGGATTGGCCAGTTGGTTCAGGATCGCAACGAACTCCTTTGGAGATTGCTTGCTGACGTCACGATACAGTTGCTGCTGTCGTGTGTTGAGGATGATGTCTGTGGGCCAGCGGCGAATGCGATATTGTTTTCGTAATCGTGGAGAGTCGCTGACGTTAATCTTGACCGGGATGTAGTGTTGCTCGATAGCCGGCGCGAATTCAGCTTTCTGGAAAACCCTTTTTTACAATTGTAGGCAGGGTGGGCATCCGTGGTCCCAGAAGTGAATCAGGATGAGTTTGTTTTCCCGAGTTGCATCTCGCATGGCGTCGTTGATATTGGTTCGCCAGGGAACCGGGGCAGCAGCGGCTAACGAGCAGCAGGTGACCATCGTGATCCAGGTTACAGCTTGGTAGCAACGCGGCGAGAGGTGCATGGTGACTTGACCGATAAGAAGTGGAGTAAGTAGTGACGCGACAAAGAGAACGTCCATAGGGTTCCATCGGAGTTTTAGCCCTTGTAACCGTATTAATTTGCTTAAGTTGATAGCGGCTTTTTCGTAAAAACACTGTTTTGTCAGCCTGTTTTCCTGGTTTCGCTTGACAGGCTTGCTGCAATGAGTATGATGCTCGGTAGCTTAAGACTGCTGTCTTAAGTGGATCTGTCTTGTGCAGATAGCGAGCTTGCTGCTCAACAAGAATTTGGTTGTTGAGTACATCCCTGTAAGCGGCGTTTAACGTATGGTTCCCCAAGGGAATCGCTTCCAGGAGAGCCGTGTCTTTGGTTCTTAAAATCGATATCCTGAGGGTTCTTGGTAGGCTTTTTGTAGCCACCAGAGCTTCCTGATAGGACTCGGTGTGAACGGAAGTTGTTCATCCTCGATTGAGAGCGATACAGCTTTTGGAATAGGCAAAACGACGGAAGCAGTCGGAGCAATCTCTGGTCCCTGGAAATGTTTCGGGATCCTGGTTGGCGACTGGTCACCTGCGATTCACCAGTGACAACTGCTTCAACAAAACCCAAAAATCGTTGGGTGTTGCAGACCCCTGGTCTGCCGATGTCCAGTGGTTTAAACCGACAACTCTCGCAGGCCAGAAGGATTACCTGGAGGTTGGCGGATGCAATGATCCTGTTACCGGAAACAGCCCGGGTTAGAAGGATTGTTAGCAGATTGGAGAGTGCCGTTAAGTAATGGCTAGTAATCGTTGCGAAGAGACTTTCAATGGAGATGGAAGTCACCTGGATAACAGGCGTGTTTGTAGTCTTTAGATAAAGCGTGCAAGTCTGGCGGAAGTTGCAGAACTGTACATGAGGAAATAGGTGATTCATGGGGAAGAAACGACATGGCCGTCGTTCATCAGGTGGTCGATCACGTTCTTCGGGTGGAAATGGTAAGTCTCGCCGCAGGCGTCGTTCCGGTGATGGATCGGGTCGTCGAGGTGGGGAGGGACACCAGGACGCTGCAGATTTTAAGAATGCACCGGTTGAACCCGGGTATGGTCTGCTGGAATTGCATCCCAACGGCTACGGGTTTTTGAGAAGCCCCCTGAATAATTATTCCCGCGAACGATCTGATCCTTTCGTTCCCGGTACGATGATCGAGAAATACGAGTTGCGTGAGGGCCTCATGATCCGAGGTACCGTACAACATGCTCGTAAGCAGCAAGGACCGCGATTGCGAGATGTCCTTGATGTAGATGGATTGCCGCCGGAAGAATATGCGAAGGTGCATAGCTTTGAATCACTGACTCCGATCAATCCAAACGAGTGGTTGCCGCTGGAAATTGGTCCTGAACCCCTGACTACCCGGGTCATGGATTTGCTGACACCGTTAGGTAAGGGACAACGTGCCCTGATTGTGGCACCACCTCGGACGGGTAAGACCGTGATGTTGCAGCATATTAGCCAGGGGGTTTCCAAGAATCATCCTGACTTGAAATTGATGGTGCTGTTGATCGACGAGCGTCCCGAGGAAGTAACGGACATGCGCCGCAACGTGGATGGCGAGGTGATTGCCAGTAGCCTGGATCAGGACGTGGAAAGTCACGTGCGCCTGTCGCAGTTGATCGTGGAACGCTGCAAACGGCTGGCTGAAATGGGCCAGGATGTGTTTCTCCTGCTGGATTCGATCACGCGCCTGGCACGTGCCTTTAACAAGTGGGTAGGCAATACCGGCCGTACGATGTCCGGTGGTGTGGATATCAAGGCGATGGATATTCCCAAGAAATTGTTTGCTACGGCCCGGGCCTTCGAGGAAGGTGGTTCCTTGACCGTCGTGGGGACGGCCTTGATCGATACGGGTAGCCGCATGGACGAACTGATTTTCCAGGAGTTCAAGGGGACGGGGAATATGGAACTGGTGCTGGATCGCAAGTTGGCCGATCGCCGGGTCTGGCCCTCCATCGATATCAGCCAGTCCGGTACGCGGCGAGAGGAACTGCTGTTGCCCCCGGAAACACTTCACGCCGTCACGATGCTGCGTCGAACCCTCACCACCATGCATCATGTTGATGCGATGGAGCAGTTGACGAAACA
The DNA here is from genome assembly GCA_036124135.1 of Planctomycetota bacterium. GTDB lineage: Bacteria > Planctomycetota > Planctomycetia > Pirellulales > Pirellulaceae > JAZADA01. The sequence goes on from JAZADA010000306.1 coordinate 11,718, forward strand.
ACTGGGAATTCGTGGCTCAAACGAAGAGTTTATCAAGCTGATCAGTGGCACCCAGGTCTCCATGTAAGCCCTGGAACCTGCCGCCTGACGATTTTCCAAGTGCCTGCTTTCCCCGACGTCCTTGGCGTGACGTTAAAGTTGCCCCCGTTTTTCAAGCTTGCCAGCTTGCCGGGTTTCTTACAAGATCCGGCCCGTGAGGGCCGATGAATGATGCTAGTTGGTGTCGCCACTTCGATGTGCGCTCGCCAGGATGCATTTTCCGTAAGCCCGCATTGCCCAGGTGACGGTTTCCCAGGCAGGCAGGCCTCTAACCAGGGATGGTTCATATGAATGCTGGGTTCGTAGTCGAAGTCGTTAAAAATGTTTGTCGCTGGTCATCCCTTGGCCTTATCTGCTCCTGGGGTTTGCTGCAGGCCCTGCCCGTTACCGCTGTCGAACCACCTCCCCCGGTCGTCGTCAAAAGCCTGCCGGTCGTTGCCGGTACAGGCGTGGCGGTCAAGAAGGTGGGCGATGATTTTGAAGATGTGAACTGGAAGTTTAATCACCACTTCCCCAAGAGCAGTAAGAATATTGACAAGCGGGAGCGATCCCCCGGTGGCGAATCCGTGAACGATCGCTGGTACGAGGGGATTAAACGTGGGCAACCTGATGTGATCAAGCGAGTCGCGACGCCCGCCGGTGGCTTGGCAGGTAGCCAGGGAGCCCTCTTGCTGCAATCGTTGCAGACCGGGATTCCCGGGAAGACCACGTACCAGTCTCAGCAAGATGATTTTATTGCCAATGTACATTACTTGCTCGGGGGAACCGTCCCTGTTTCCCAGACTCCCAGCGTGGTCGTGCGAGTTTACCTGCCACCAATGAATCAATGGGAGAAGCGGGTTGGTTGTCATTTTGCCTTTCGGTCTTCCTGTGTTGCAGATGCCTACAAGCGTCCCAAGACACCCTTTGGTGGCCGGCGAGAACGTGAACTTTACTGGCCCGGGTTTTTCCTGGATCGGGATGTTAAGAATGAAGATGGACAGAAAATTCCCTATGCTGTCTGGCGCATTCGGGGCGATCGCGATGGCAATGACTTCAACGCCCTGGAAGTAAGCCAGATGGGGTGGTGGACACTAGGTATGACTGTGACACCCGATGGGAGGTTTCATTACTACGCCAGTCCTGGAGTTGAAGACCTGGGGAAGGATGATTACATCACGTCGCAAAACCCCTATGGATTTCGCGCACTCCAGTACCGCACCTTCTTCTTTAATGTGTGCAACGGTGACGATGGACGTACCTGGTCCACTGCCTGGATTATCGATGATCCAACGCTCTACTACGTGCCCGCCAAAGTTCCCGCTAAAGTTCCTGCCAGAAAGTGAATCGGCGATTGCCCGTCAGGTAGGCGTTTGCTCGCCTTGCAGCCAGTAGACGGGAAGGCTAGTTTATAGGTTCGTTGACTGGAGGGTAAGCGAATTGGTTAGCGGCCTCATTGGAAATGAGGTGCCCCGTATGGGGTTGCGGGTTCAAGTCCCGTGCCCTCCGCTCCCTGGAAAAGCCCCGGACGAAAGTCAGGGGCTTTATCATGCGCCGGTCCCCTGCTCTCCTGCCGGGGCCCCTGCTTTCCTGCCAGGCCGTGGTGCATCATAATCGGGACTGGCGAGTCGCCGTCCTGACCATCGTTTCCGTTCCTGGAGGTGTTTCATGTTTGCTGATCACGTAGGTGTGAGTCTCCGTCGCTACCTCATGCCCCTGGCCATGCTGCTGGTTATCGGCAGTGGTTTGCCATCCCCGTTGTCGATTGTACATGCTGCTGAACCAGGTATCGTGGGTGTGGCTGCCGGCAAAATTGCTGATACCGACTGGCCATGGTGGCGTGGTCCGCACCGCAACGGGATTGCCCCCTCCTCCGCACGCCCTCCACGACAATGGAGTGCCCAAAGCAACCTGCTCTGGAAGGCACCGGTTCCCGGACGTGGGCACTCCTCGCCCACGGTTGTCGGTAAACGTATATTTCTGACATCCGCCGATGAAACCAGTAAGACCCAGTTGGCCCTTTGCTTTGATCGCGATACGGGCAAGTTGAACTGGCAGGTCCAGTTGCATCAGGGGGGCTTTGATCACAATAACAAGAAGAATTCTTTTGCATCGTCTACCATTGCCTGTGATGGTGAACGCGTCTTTGTTGTTTCTTGGAACCGGGGCGCGATTTGGACCACCGCACTGGACCTGGCAGGGAAACAGTTGTGGAGAGTTCGCGTGGCCGACTTTGTTTCTCACCAGGGCTATTCGTCGTCGCCTGCAATTTACCAGGATTTCGTTCTCGTCGCGGCTGACAGTAAGGGGAAAGGAACCAGTTGCCTGGTGGCCCTGGATCGGAAGACGGGTAAGCAAGCCTGGCAGGTTATGCGACCCAAGATGCCGAACTACGTCTCCCCCACGATTTTCCAGGTGGCAGGGAAAGACCAGTTGCTAATGGCAGGCTGTGATGTGATGTCCGGTTTCGATCCTCGTAATGGCAAGGTTATCTGGGAATGTCCGGGAAGTACCACCGAGTGCGTGGGATCGGTGGTTACCACCGAAGGCCTGGTCTTTGCCAGTGGTGGATATCCCAAGCATGAAACCATCTGCGTGCGAGCGGATGGTTCGAAGGAAATCCTCTGGAGAAATCGTGTCAAAGTTTATGTTCCCTCCCTGCTGGCCCACCAGGGATATGTCTATGCCGTGACCGACAACGGTGTCAGCTATTGTTGGGCAGCCCGTACCGGTAAGGAAATGTGGAAAGGGAGACTCCAGGGCGGATTTAGCGCCTCTCC
>JAZADA010000307.1:0-4327 GCA_036124135.1 Planctomycetota bacterium
CGGTACTCAGGGGAGGCGCCAGGTTCTTCAGGGACCGCACTGCTCGCTCCAGCAACTGGCAGTACAACTCGTACCCAATCGTCGAAATATGTCCACTCTGCTCGTGCCCCAGCAGGTTACCTGCACCACGAATTTCCAGGTCTCGCATCGCGATCGCAAACCCGGCTCCCATCTCGCTAAACTCCTCGATGGCCCGCAAGCGACGCGAGGCCGTTGGAGAAACGTACTTGGTCCGATCGATCAGCAGATAGCAGTAGCCCTGGTGCTTGTACCGTCCAACACGCCCCCGCAGCTGATGTAAATCGGCCAACCCGTACCGATCCGCCTCATCAATAAAAATGGTGTTGGCCCGTGGAATATCAAGGCCACTCTCGACAATCGTGGTTGCCAGCAGCAGGTCAAAGCGGTGGGCCACGAAATCGACCATCACCTTTTCCAGTTCCTTTTCAGCCATCTGACCGTGACCAATGCCGATCGACGCTTCGGGGACGATTTCCTGGAGCTGGGCAGCAACTCGCTCGATGTCCTGGACCCGGTTATGAACAAAGTAAATCTGGCCGCCTCGATTCAGTTCCCTGAGAACGGCTTCACGGATAAGTTTTTCTCGAAACCTCGTAACCTTGGTCTTGATCGATCGCCGTTCTTCCGGAGGTGTTTCCAGGCTGGAAATATCACGTACCCCGACCAGCGAGAGGTGCAAGGTACGGGGAATGGGGGTCGCGCTGAGGGTCAGTACATCCACCCGGTGCCGAACTGACTTCAGGCGTTCCTTGATCTCGACACCAAAACGCTGCTCCTCGTCAATGATCAATAACCCCAGGTTTGCAAACTGAACATCACGAGAAGCCAAACGATGGGTACCAATCACCACGTCCGTCCGTCCGCACTTCAGTCCTTCCAGCACCGCTCGTTGCTGGGCCGTCGTTGAGAAACGACTCAGCTTGGCCACTTCAAATGGAAACCCCGTCAGTCGCTCGGAAAAGGTGCGATAGTGTTGTTCTGCCAGGATCGTGGTAGGTACCATGACAGCCACCTGGTACCCACTATCGACAGCCTTGAAGACAGCTCGCATCGCCACCTCGGTCTTGCCAAATCCCACGTCACCGCACAGCAAACGATCCATCGGTTGCGAAAACTCCATGTCGGCCTTAATGGCCTTGATGCTCACCTCCTGGTCCTCTGTTTCCTGGTAAGGAAAGGACGCATCAAATTCCTGTTGCCAGGCCGAATCCGCGGTAAAGGAAATACCCGACCGGGCCTCGCGGGCAGCCTGCAACTGGAGCATATCGCTGGCGACATCCATCACCGCGCGCTCGGCAGCCTGTTTCTGTCGTTGCCAACTCTGGCCACCGATCTTGGCTAACTTGGGACGCCGCTTGCTTCCTCCCACGTACTTCTGAACCAGGTCAATACGACTGACCGGTACATACACATGCGTACCACCGTGGAATTCCAGGGTGAGATGTTCCTCGGATTCCCCTTCCCGGGCAATCAACTGCAGACCCCGGTAACGACCAACTCCATGCGAAAGGTGCACCACGAGGTCTCCCTGACGCAGGTCCAGGAAGCTGTCAATGGCGCGTCCCTGTCGGCGCCGCTGGGGACGACGTACCTCCGTCCGCTGGAATAACTCGTTGATACTGATCAACAACGTGTTCGTGTCCAGCAGGCGAAATCCGCTGGAAAGGCTGCCCAACACGTAATGAATCTGTCGTGCTGATGCTACCTGCATCTCACCCAGGATGCGGCCCAAGCGTTCCAGGTCCACCTGGGTCGCTCCCACCAGGAAAAGTTCCTGGTCTTGCCCAATGCGATCCAACTGGGATCGTACCTGATCCATGTCACCACTAAACCGTTCCACGGATTCCATGGCCAGGTGCATCACCGTATCGAGATCCCCGGGAGCGAGTGCCCAACACTGGGCCATTCCAAACTGCTGGAGACGCTGACGTACCTGGTCCAGGTCATGCAGGGATGATGCTTCACCCAACCTGGCCAGGTACTGGGTAACCGCTGTCTCCGCTTCATCCGAGGCTAACTGCAAGACCCAGGTATCGGCCGGCAGGTACGAGGTAAAAAACTCCTGGTCGGTCGGTGTCGTCCCGGGCACGGTGATCTCCACCTGCTGCAGGGATTCCAGGCTACGCTGAGACACCAGGTCAAACCGCCGAATCGACTCGACCTCGTCGCCAAACAGCTCGATCCGAACCGGACCATCCCAATCAGGTGCAAACAGGTCCACGATACCACCGCGGGATGAAAACTCACCCACCAGGTTGACCGCCGAGGTGGCATGGAATCCATGGGTCACCAGCCAGTCCAGCCAGGTCTCCAGGTCCAGTCGATCCCCCACTGCCACCGAGCGACTATTTCCCAGCAGTTCTTCTCGCGGAGGAACCGGGTTGAGCAGCCCCTGGATACTGGTGACCACCACCTGTGGTAACGAGCTGTCCTCCTGATCACCCCCGGCCCGCTCCTGCAGTTGCAATAAATGCTTGAGAGTCCGCAGCCGGTCTCCGTAAATTTCATCCAGTAATTCATCACCGCTGACAGGTGCATCCCAGGCCGGAAAGATCGTCGTCTCGGCATCGATAAAAAGGGCCAGGTCATCGACGAACTGATCCATCTCTCGCGGATGTGGGCAAACGACCACCAGCAGCGGTGGATTCTGTCGGGCCAGCGTGGCTGCCATCAGCGCGCAGGCTGATCCCCAGACTCCGTCGATCGTTACCGCCTGCTTCTCTTGTAAAGCACGGGGAACCTGGTCGAAGCCTGCCAACTGTTCCACGTTTCGAGTCAGTTCTCGTAACCGTGTCAAACCACTGGTTGAGGTCTGCGCGTTGGTCATCATGTTCGGCAGCGATTGTAACCGGCAAACCCCACCCTGGGAAAGACAGGTTCTAAGACGATAACTGCCGTTTTAGCTGCTGCAATTCCGCCGCTTCCGGCAACTTCTTGTAATAATCGTCCAGCGGAAAACAACCCGAGAGGAGGCCATGCCGAGGCGCTGTCGTGCAATCACTAAATGTCCGACACACTCGCTTACGCTGCATTTCTCCTGTCTCCAGGGTATCTCGTGGCAACTCTGGATAGGACAGGACCATCCGGCCCAGCCCCACCGAATCAATCCAGCCTGCCCGCACCACGGCCTGCGCAACGTGAGGCAGGTAGTCCTGCAGGTAAGAATACCCGGTTCCCACCATCGGCACGTCGGGAAATGCCTCCTTGAAGCACCGGGCCGCCTGGATCTGTCTCGCCACGCCGACCAGCGGATCTTCCGGGGGCTGGTAACCGTCACTGGGTGGAAATATAGCGGGTCGCTGTACGTGGGGATTGTAATAGGGACTGCCACAGGAAATGTTGAACATGTCCACTCCCAGCTGCTGGAGCTCATCGACCAGCTGGAAAGGTTCCTGCCAATCCCATTGCAGCGGATCCTCTGGGTTCAGACCAAACCCGTGCTGGTAGGGCAACAGGTGATCATACGACATCGGCCGTCCTACCTCGCGACTGGTCACGAACGGAGGCGTATCGAACACACTCAATCGCACGCCAATCATCAAACCGGGGCAACGCTCCAGGACACGCTCGATGATCTCTCGCATCAAGCGGGTGCGGCCCGAGAAGTCACCACCAAAGCGTCCTGGTCGTGACCGCGCACTGAGAAACTCATGCAACAGGTAGCCATGACAGGCCTTGATATCAACGAAATGAAACCCGACACGCTGTGCGATTTCCGCCGCGGTGACATAATCCTCGATCAATAATTCCAGGTCCGCATCCGACCAGACCACGTCATCATCTGTCGGATCAATATGAAATTTCTCGTCCAGTAACGGATGGTGATAGGCGATGCGTGGTTCAAGTTGCTTACCATGGGGCCGCGAGAAACGACCTGAATGAGTAAGCTGCAAACCCACGAGCAAGTCACCCGTGGTACCACCCTGCTGACGATGCCCTTGCCACAACTGTTCCAGCAGCGCTGCCAGTCCCGTCTCGTTAGCTGGAATCGCCAGGGTCTGGTTTGGATTCGCTCGACCATCCGGGCGAACCGCAGCGGCTTCACCTCCCCAGATCCATTTGGCCCCACTGGCGCCAAAATGATACCAGCGACGCAGTGTCTTTTCCGAGGGTGAACCGTCAGCCAGCGCCTCCCCTCCCTCCATGGGATGAATACACCACCGGTTGCCCACTTCGCGGGAGCCGATCCGCAGTGGCGCGGCAAGCGGAGAATCCTGCTGTGCGGTGAGAATCTCGTCGTCGACCGGCACGTCCAGTTTCAATTCGGCGCACCGTTCTCTCAAGGCAGCCGGTTCACGCAACTGGG
>JAZADA010000308.1:0-4020 GCA_036124135.1 Planctomycetota bacterium
GTACGCGGGACGAGATTATCGATCCGTAACCGAAAACCACGGGTGGCAGTTCAGGGTTGTGCCGCAAATTCAGCCTGTAGACGACTCAAATTCGCTCCGGCCGTCTCACCACGATGGAGGACCAGGCGGTATTTCAGGTGCCAGGGTTTGTCCATCAGGACCGGTTGGGCATGTTGTCCCGGGTAAGCCGCATTCTGCATGCTGCTCTTGGATCGCAGGATCCATAGTTGCTTGCCCTGTGGGTACTTCGGGTGACAGAGGATACCAATGCCACTGATGGCATCTCCCTTGCCGTAGGCTCCTACCATGTCGATCCACGGTCCGACAGCGAGGCCCGTTGTCTGGGGTTGTACAGGACCCTGTTCCGCGTTGAACACGGTCTCTTCCGGATGCTTGATGCGGGCCGAGAATCCGCTGTAACCCTTGGCATTCTCTGAACCGCCCAGGTGCAGGTCAGGGACCAGGGCCTGCAACTGGATATCGAAATCGATCAGCCGCCGATGATCAACAGCCCGATGAGTCCGAATGACGGTGGTTTCTTTCAGGAAGGGTCGAGGTTGCTTGTCTTGATCGGTCCACAACGGTGACTTCCAGTGGACCTCGACACGTAGTGCCGCTGCCTCGCCATCCGCCTGGATGATTTTGGCCTGGACCACGTCCGCGATGAAATCACTGGCCACCCAGGCGTCGCCCAGCCGCTGCTGACCGGCAAAAATCTGGTGCCATGCCCAGTAAATACCCCGGTGATGTGGATGGTCCGCCGGGAAGTCTTCCGTGACCTCGTTACCGTCCAGGTCGTACAGGGGATGGATGTAATTTGACCGTGGCCATTTTCCTTCCAGCGATTTCTCGGTGCGTTGGTAGAACATGACCCGGGTGTTACCGTCGTAGAACCAGTATCCATCCTGGCTGGCGACCAGCGACATGTGCGGTCGCCGGGAAGACCGACGCAGGAGACGTTTCCTGTCAGCCCTGACCGTGGTGGTTGCAGCCATGAGCAGCAGGATGGCAAGGATCCAGGTTGTCGGGCGGATAATTCTTGACAGGTGCATGTCACGTTCTCGCGAAAAACAGGAAAGGGAGAAGGAGATCGTTACGTCGTGGGGCTGTCCATTATAGGGGGTGCCGTTACGGTTGCCAGCAAGACTTCAGCGATATCCTGGACCTCGATTTCGACGTTCTCTGCCGCCATCCCATCGCGGACCATGGTCAGGCAGAATGGACAACCCACGGCCACGGTACGTGCACCGGTCGCCTTGATCTCCGCGATACGATCCATTCCTGCGCGTTCTTCCGGTGGGTCGTCAAACCACATGCGCCCTCCGCCTGCACCGCAGCAACCCGTGTTTTCACGACGGCGAGGCATCTCACGCAGATGATTGCCGGCAGGCAGCGTCAATTCGATAACCTGGCGGGGTGGCTCTGAAATCTGCTGCACACGGGCCAGGTAGCAGGGATCGTGGTAAGTGATTTCTGTGGCCTCACCGGGTTCCTGGTCAGCCAGGACAAGTTGTCCCTGCTGCACCAACTCCTGCAGGAACTGGCTATGATGCACGACTTCGAAGTTACCTCCGAACTGTGAATAATCGTTCGTCAGGCTGTTGAGACAGTGAGGACAATGGGTGATGATTTTTCGAACCGCATGACGCTGGAGTGTTTCCAGGTTTCCCGTGGCCATTTCCTGGAAGAGAAACTCGTCTCCCATGCGTCGAGCCGATTCGCCAGTGCAACGTTCCTCGGGGCCAAGTACCGCATAATTGACCTGGGCATATTGCAACAACTGGACGACTGCCCTGGCCACGCGTTGGATGCGTCGATCATAGGATGCTGCGCAGCCGACCCAGTAGAGAATTTCAAAATCCGGGTTTTCTTCCACGGTGGGCACGTGGAGTCCAGCGGCCCAATGTAACCGTTCCTCCGCCGGTAAACCCCAGGGGTTTCCTGAACGCTGCATTTTCTGTAGCGCCGTGGCTGGAGCCCCTCGCAACTGACCTTCCCCCACCAGGTGCCTGCGCATATCGGTGATCATTCTCAGCGGATTCACATCCAGGGGACACGTGTCGACACAGGCGTGGCAGCTGGTGCAGGACCAGAGGGTTTCCGCTGCAATGGTCTCGCCGTGGATGGATCCCAGTTCTGCTGTTTCCTGGTTGGCCAGCAGCAAGGGTCCTACGATGTTGAGATGACCACGTAGATCCTGGACCACGTTACGGGGCGACAGTGGTTTACCGGCGGCGTGAGCAGGACAGGCATCCTGGCATCTGCCACAGGAGACGCAGGCGTCCATTTCGATTAATTGTTGTCGCGTGAAGTCTTCAATACGTTCGACTCCCACACGTCCCGTGGATTCCACTTCCTCGATCGTAATGGGAGCCATGATGCCCAGGGGTTCATCACGCGTGGAGATCAGCCACTTGCCTGCCAATGAATGCAGGAGCCGCGTGTAGGGAAAGGCAGCGATGAATCCCAGGGCGAGCACGGCATGGATCCACCAGAGGGCCAGGTGGATTCCGCTGGCCTGGGAGGAGTCGATACCGAATTGTCGGAAAACCGTAGCAGCGGCCAGGCCCACGTAGGAGTAACCGGGTTGAGGAGTTTGCGCATCAATGATCCGCAGGCCCTCGACCAGGTAACCACTGATGCCCAGCAGCAACAAGCTGAACAGGATGACCCAGTCAGACCAGTGATGTGCCATGCTGGAACGTCCTCGCCACCGCCGTTGTATGAACCAACAGATGCCAGCCAGCATGGCGAGCCCGAAGGTATCCAGTACGAGTTCGTAGCAGGCGAAGTAGAGGCCCTTGTGAAACAGTGGTTGATGCGCGGGGCGACCCATGAGGAGAGCCCCATAGTGTTCGATGGCGACCAGGATGGTGCCGATCAAGAGCACGATGAATCCATAAAAGAAGAGGCGATGGGCAATGCCGGCAGCGCGTCGGCTGCGTTGCAGGGTGCGTTGAGTCATCACGTGGGTTATGAAACGGGTGATACTGGCGCGCCAATTGAGTGGCCGGTCGGTTTGGCGACCGAGTCTCCACAAGCGTGTTCGACGATGCAGGCCGTAGCTAAAACAGGTAATCGCGGCGGTCGCCAGCAAGTAGAAAAGGAACTGGGAAAAAGCCCCGATATTTCCCATGATTTCGCGTGTTAGCGAATCATTCGGCATGAGGGCTTCCTCGTATCCTGGTTCAATGATCTGGCTGCGCGGCAGCCAGTTTTTCAATCAGCTGCGGTACGATTTCATAAGCATCGCCTACCAGGCCAAAATCAGCAACGTCGAAAATCGGTGCGTCCGGGTCCTGGTTGATGGCCACGATGATGCGCGAGTTCTTCATACCAGCCAAGTGCTGAACGGCTCCCGAGATACCCACGGCAATGTAGAGTTCCGGCGCCACGATCTTGCCGGTCTGGCCAACTTGCAACTCGTTGGGCGTGATCCCCGCATCGACCAGGGCACGTGAGCTTCCCGTGGCTCCCTGCAGTGCATCCGCCAGGCCTCCCACCAGTTGCTCGAAGTCGTCGGAGTTCTTGATTCCACGTCCCCCGGAGACGACCACGCGGGCCTCGGTAACATCCGGTCGATGGCTGGTCCTGGCCTCGGTCTTCTCGTGCCGGATATGCGTCGGCAGCGTCGCAGCATCAATGTCGATGGCTTTCACGTCGTGGACGTGCGATAAGGGTTCAGCGGGTTCGTAGGCGGACGCACGAACTGTTACAACCGACGGTTGACCAGTCAGTACAACACGAGCAATGACGGCACCGGCATACATGGGACGTTGCATGACCAGTTGACCCTCGACCCATTCATGTCCCAGGATATCGCTGGCCATGGCGCCACCGAGCAGGCCAGCAGCGCGGCCCACGATATCCTTGGCAAAGGTCGTAGAGGCTGCCACCACCAAATCGGCATCCTGTGCAGTTACCACCTGGGCAATTACCTGGGCATATCGATCAGCTACCGGATTGTTCAGGTCAGCATGATCGGCGACCAGCACGGGTGCGTAGCTGGCGGCATCCAGC